>JAILEN010000093.1 GCA_024687655.1 Lachnospiraceae bacterium
GTTACTCTCTTTTTATTTTCTTATCAACTGACTAAAACTTTACTCTAAGGTGAGCAAAACAAACACCCGAGAACTGCGGATCCGGTAAGTGATAAATATATAAACCTGTATTGCGATGGTGTCCTGACGGACGCAGTTAAGATCCTTCATACTGCTTGATTACAAAGTATCTGCCGACTGTTTCAGATGTCATGGATGCGAAGCACCCTTCGGGCCGTGGTCCTTGACATCTGAACAGCGGCAGATAAAAAGCAGCCAAGCAGTATGAAGGATAAAACCCGCGACGAAAGTCGCGTAACTTCCATTCCGTCGGCCTGCGGGAGCGAAGCGGACGCAGGGCATCATTTTTGACGGAAGCGGTAGACAATAGTATAATGTTGGAGTCAAATCAAATCTGAAAATCTGGAAGCTGTCTTTTTTTGACTATCCAACTGACATTAAGTTTACTTTATCTTTGCTCACAGCGCAGTGCCACAGTATTTGTGCTATTATTATTATTGCTGTTACTTGTCCTTACGGTAAAGGCATAGGTCGCCCCGTGATTAGCTGCCGCAATACGGCTGTCCACCTCGTAGATTAATCTTATCAGTGTATACTCCTCTATGGCGGTTTCCTCTATTGTCTCGGATAAGGTTGTTTCCTCTATTGCATTGGAAAATCCGGAACCCTCAGTAAATAGTGTGTGAGTCGATAGCTCCGGTGTTTCACCCAAGGACACAGCTGTACACCTTCCATTTGCTATTGTCACCTGCCTGGTTAAATATTCGCTTTCAGATAAAAAGCTCTGCTGCTCTGCCAAAGTATCCATAGGGTTAGCCCAGTCAGCCTGACGCCATACCATAAGTGTATAGGTGCCCGGGGCAAGGTTTTGGCTATTAACACCATAGTAGAGACGTTTACTGTCACCATATGCAAGCTTACCGCTGGAATCATATAGGGCATACGTATCATTGGGTCTTCCCGTCGCTGTTTTTATATTTACATTTCCGTAATCGGTGTATGCAAGGGAGAAGCTATTGGCAGCGACACCATATTTTCGTCGCACTGTAAGCGTTGAGGTGGCCTGGGTAAAAATGGCTTTGGCATTGGCTCCATCCCTGAATCGTGCCTCAAGAGTCAGATTATCTCCCATACTCACTCCTGCTGCAGATGCCCCAGTAATACTTGTAAATCTCAACTCCCTTGGTGTTACCGTATACAGATCACTGTTAATTACAGCCCCATTACTGTTCTTGAGGGTGAATTCCATGTCTGGGAAAGCACCATATCCGTAGTATCCGTTATTTAAAACTTCCGTGTATGTATCTGTGTTATTGTTGGATGCAGACGGTACCACCGGATAAGTACGTGAAATATTTAGTGCCAGAGACTCCGGCAAACGCTCTCCTGCCATAGTCACATTTGCAGTTCCAAGATCAGCTTTTTTCACTGTCTGATATGCGGTTTGGAAATTCCCTTGAGTGTCTGAAATGGTGATGTCAGTATCAAAGTTATACGCCGTGGCACTAAATGTACCATTACCATCATTTGTGTATGCAGGCCACTTTCCGACATAGGAGAAGCTACTGCCCTGACCGCCGGCATAGCCACTCCAGGGTGTCTGCGAGTACGAAAATGACAGATTGCCCGCCCCCACTGCGGCTGCATTAGAGACAGTGACGTTAAGTGTTTTGGTTGTAACCGGACTAAGCGTAACCGCAGAACCAGATACAATCAGCAGTCCGGATTCTACCTCTACCTCAGTTGCATTAGATACCGGTATACCATTAAATTCCAACCAGTTATATACGGTTGTATTCCCATTTTTGTAGTCCTTAGGAGCAATCTCATAGTAATACTTGTTACCCTCCTGACCACTTAAGTATTTTAAGGGATTACCCTCAGCTGCCTTAACAAAGTTTCCGCCTTCATCCTTTTTATACCATGTTACCGTGTAATCATTTGCGGTTATTGCTACACCGCCAGTCCTTTTTGTGCCGGATATATTAAGCTGGATGTTATTCTCTGCATTAAGATCAAGATCATGTGCCACATTACCATAGGCTATAGTACATGAAGCCTTTGAGACATTTCCATAAGTGCCTTGGTTGCTTCCTGTCATGGTAATATCATAATAGAGCACCGTACCCGCATCCATAACAGGAGATATTGATCCAGTACTTATTGCAGAGTAACTGCCATTACTATTAAGTGTGTACCATTTTACCGTGTATTCATTAGGTATGGCGTTCCCCCCACTTTTGGGCGTTACCGTAACCGATCCCTGCCTGTTCATATTTACAGAAACAGCCTGGTCTTGAGCGGTAAGGGTAACCCTTCCTGTAGTGGACTTGTAATACTGCACGCCCCCAACCTTCAGGCTGTCCCGGGGAGTAATGGTATAGGATAGGGTCGTCCCGGTGGGCACTGATAAGTTCCCGCTTAACACAGTACCATCAGCTTTTTTCCATACTACATCACAGCTGTTGGTGATATTGGCATTCCCATTGCCCATCACTGTAAGCACGGGGTTTGCCATGGCCGCGATGGTTATAGAAAGTGTGGGGTCTACAGGCGATACAGTACCATTTTCCGCAGTACCCGTATAGTCGAAGGTTATAGTATGATTTCCGGCCCCTAAACTTGTCAAATAAGAACTTTTGATCGTCACCACATTCCCGCTAACCGTATAATCAGTTCCATTAGACAATACAGTATTACCATTTTTTAATGAATTAAAAGTAAAATGTCCCGCTCCCCCCACAAAGCTTCCATCATGCTTTGTGATAGTCAGATTGCTGATATTTGCCGTGTTAAAAGAAGATGATATCGGATCAATATACGGCTGAGTTACGCTTCGAAGCCGGTAATGCAGCTTACCTGTTCCACCAACCTCAGTGTATCCTTTTTCTACCGCCCAGTTGTGGGCTGTAGATCCCTCTCCCACAACAAGTGTAAGGTTATTCTGAAAGCCAGAAAAGCTACCGGAGGGCATGACCGTAACAGAATCGGGTATGGTTAGAACAGTATTTGGATGTGCGTGCAGCAAATACGCCGGGATCTCCATTTGAGACCCGGGTTCTATCACTATCTCGGCGCATCTTGTCATTTGATAAAAAGCATCCCCACGGAGATATTCTACCGATGCAGGTATCGTAAGCTTTGTGATCCACTGCCGATGTATAAAGGGGGAGGTTTCATCATTACGTGTCACAAAACCGGGTATCGATATCTCCCCTCCCATGCCGGAATACTGACGCAAATTATACCCATCATTGTTACTGCTGCTTCCAAAGATTTGAAAGTCATCATATCCTTCCAAATAGAAACACGCACTTGCACCTCTGGCCTTTAATGTTGCCTCAGTAGTAGTGCCGCGCCTGCAATACACCTTGTTATCGACATGTGCATTATTTATTTCAAAGGTCGTAATATTATCCGGCAGATGGACCTCCAGATTATAGGTATTGTTTCCAAGGCCATGATTGATTACGGTGTGAAGGTTCTCGGGCATCTTATTTGTAGTACCTGGGGTATGGATGCTCTTTAGGCTTTTGCATCTTCCAAAAGCATATTCTCCAATTGTTTGTACCGTATTCGGCAGTTCCACATCCACCAGATTCACCGCATCAGAAAATGCATATGCAGCTATACTTGTAGCACTCCCGGTAACAACAGCCCTTTTTATATAGCGTGCATAATTGTATCTCCATGCAGAATTACTGGTTGCCAATCCGGCAGGCATTTCATCATCACCTGAGACAGTAAGGGTGCCGTCAATATCCAGCGTCCAGCTCCAGCCGTTGTAATTAGTCATAGTATGCGCAGCATCCAGATGTGGCATTATCCTGTACTGACAATCTGTTGCATAACGCTCAGTGGATTTCCAGTAACTGGAATAGTTTCCCGTAAAATTGATCTGAATAGGGAAATCCACATAATAATTATTATTGCCTCTCGGAACTCCTTCTAATAGAGCTGATATAGAAATAGTATCATTCGTAAATGTCGAACTATTTTTGCTTCCGTTATTAGCGGTATAATAAACATAAGACCCGGTGTAGCTTACATTATAGTCCGTACCACTGGTCAGCGTCACTCCATTGACCCTGACCGTCACATCAGTAAGATCATGTGCGGCACCATCATAAACTATTGGCCAGTCAAAATTCGGAGTGACCTCCACGGTGGGATTGTCGTCTCTTACATTCATGGCACGGATAGTAAATTGCAGCGTACGGGTACCGGTATAGTTTCCCATTCCTGTATAGGTGGCAGTAGCCGTCCCTACATTTACATTGTTGCTATAAACTACCGTATAGTCCGTACCCTCCACCAGATAATAATCATTATACTTAAACGGCGACGGCAGCTTTTGCCCGCTTCCGTCATATATAGCCGTATAACCGAAGGAACCTGTTGCAACCACTCCGTTGCTAACGGAATAATTACAGGTGACACTACTAAGTGCGATACCGCTGGCTTTTACCATCATTGTCATCATGTCTGACGGCAATACAGAAACCGCCATCACTACCGTTAATACCAGTGCCAGTCCTCTTTTGATAAACCCATTCTTACCCATACAGCTTCCCCTTTCGTTTGTTCCGGATTAGTGATTCCTGTTAATCTGGGACAAAGCTCTTACCGCGTCCAGATCTTTTCAGCCGAAGCAAAAGTATAATGGGAATATTTTACCACTCTCTGCCCCCCTCACCAGCCACTTGTGCGTATTCGGTATCAAAAAACGACTAATCGGCAGAGAGTTTCCTCATCTGCCGACAAAACCTGACTTCTTATCCAAAATGAACGGTACAAATCTTTACATAAAGAGTTCTTTAAATTCCTTTCTCCCGGGGACCCAGGCTTTTTCATATATATGCGTAAAGTGATTTTTAACCGTCTGCTCGGAGATCCCAAACATATACGCTATCCTGCGGTTAGAAAAACCGGACACCTTCAAAAAGCCCAGCTCCAGCTCACGCCTGGTAAGCCCGAACTTATGCGCCACACTCAGATATCGTTCTTTTGTGATCTCCGGCTCACTCATCGCCCATGTCCATTTCTTCGTTCATTTTTTTCTCTGCATTAAGCCTGAGGGGCAAAAGGAAAAACTCAATTATGACCGCATAGAACCCCGACAGAAAACATACAGCAAGGTTGGGTCCGATGGTGGATATGTCATCCAGCCTTGCCAGGATCATTACCGCAGAAATAAAAGTGGCAAATAAAGCAGCGAAAACCGTAAGCTTTTGTGCCGCACCTACCGCACCGATAATGCTTTTCAGCTCCAAAAGGCTGTAATGCCTGATGCCTACAGAAAAAGCCTTTATGAAATTCTTCCATTCACCCATTATGAGAAGCCCGGGGATCAGTATCAAAACTATAAAGAGGATGGACGGCACATCAGCATACAAGCCGACGGATGCTATCCCACCACCACAAACAACAAGAGTAAATATGCTCACGGCAATTAAAAGTACAAGTTCTCCAGCCAAAACCAATCGTATGTTTTTCATAAGCCCTCCTTTCAGACATGGCGTTTTTTGAATCCTACACAGATTCTACCATATGCTTTGGAGATGTTATATAGTACCTTTTTCCAATTCCTTTATACTCCTTACAAAAAGAATACTCAATGCTATAACCGCCTGGCATATTCCCGCCACCTGTATCACCATGGCGGAGCCTCGCCCCACTCCACGTCCTGTAATATCACCCAGCATATCTGCCGCCACTCCGGATATACCATAGGCCACGACATAACCAAGCTGTGATAGAAAGCCTATAAGCCCCCAGGCCCGACCCTGCAGCTCATCGGGGATGTTTGTCCTGGTAAGATAGTCAAGGCAGTTGTTTGCAAAGGGCAGCATGGTAAAGAAAAGAAAGCCAAAAGCACAGATCATTATTATGTTTTCGTCGATACCAAAACCGAACATGAAAGCCCCCGCAAGAAAAAGGGATGCTGAAAGTATCAGAACATAGTGGCTTTTCAGCCCTTTTATGCCTAGTATGATGCCGCTTACCAGCATCCCGCCGGCGCACACGGTTTCGGCTATACCCAGGGTTTTTGAGTCCGCAAAAGAAAGGACCATGGGCTCTGCCAGTATCTGGAACATGCCCATGAAAAGCGTTCTTCCGGAGGATATAAGGACGAGTGTAAATACGCCTTTTCTGCTTTTTACCGCCTCAAAGCCTCCTTTTAGGCTTTCCCCGAAACTTTCCTTTGTTTCGACACTTTTTGCACCTATGCCTTTACGGACTATCGCGGCGGCGGCCACCGTCAAAAAGAAGGTGCAGATATCGATCACCAGAAGCAGACGAACATCGCTTACGGACAACAAAAACCCTGCGATGACCGGCGAAAACAGATATCTGGCACTTCCTGCCAGAGAAACCAGCCCACTGGCCCTGGAGTATTCCTCCTGGCTCAAAAGATCCGTGATGGTGGCTCGAAAGGAGGGCTCAAGCAAGGCGGAGAAAACCGCACTTACAAACACGCCTATGCAGATCTGTGCAAGGCTTGCCTCTGCCCTGATCATACATATGAGGATGTAAAGGATACCGAGGGCTGAGCACCCGTCACCTATCATCATCAAAAGCCGTCTGTCATATCTATCTGCCAGCACTCCTGCCGGCACGCTCAAAAGCAGGGTGGGCAAAAAGCCCAAAAGCGTCACAACAGCCATGCTGGCGGCGCTTCCGGTCTGGCGGAAGATATAGACTCCCAGACCGAAGCTGGTAAGGCCTCCGCCTATGGAGGAGATGAGCTCCCCCATCCACAGCAGCATAAATTTTCCGAAATTACTATTGTTTTTCATTTTTCTCATCTTCCTCTAGTTGCAGTTCAAGCAGTCTTCCCACATGGTCGGTTTCGAAAAACATCTTTTTGTTGGTCAAAACCACGATTATGGCGGCGATAAAGATAAATAAAGAGCCTGCCAAAGCAGACTCATCATCATATCATTTACTTATCACGTCGCCTTCAACCTGGCAAGGAAACGGCATAACTACTGTCATACATTTTTATCAAAGACTCTGTGCTGTTGTACTTCTCTCCCACGATAAATTCCTTGGACCAGGTCATAAAATATGCCCAGGGGACGCGGGAGTGCTCCAGCATGTCGATGTCCGGCAGATAACCCACCTCTGCAAGAGCCGCCACCTTTGTTTTCGTTGTGTTTTCCCTGAGCAGCTCATATTCCCCGGCATAATCTGTCCTTTTATACTCCGAAAGATACACATCCATCGAGATCACATCCACGTACTCATCACCGGGATAACCCTCTTTCAACGGACAGTTCCACACCCATAAAAGGTTGTTGAGCTTCTTTTCTTCCACATAGTAATGAAACATAAGCTTATAAAGCTCTTTCGCCACCTCCGGGCCCTTTGCGCCCCACCAGAACCAGGTGCCCTCAGACTCATGAAATGGCCGCCATAAGATCGGTATCCCGGCCACCTGAAATCTCTCAAGCTCCTTTGCGATCACATCCATGTCATAGAAAAATGCCGCTCTCTCCTCAGCGCCCTCTACAAGAATTCTTTTGGCATCAAAGTCCGTATGCTCGGCGTAAAAACTCTTATCCCTTCCTCCCACCGGCGAATACCAGTGAAAAGTAAAGGTCAGGATCTTTTGGGGATACTTTCCCCATTCCAGGGCCACATCCAGGGTCCCCTTGTTTTCCTTGATCTCTCTCAGGCATTCCGGTGAGGCGTCGCCATAATTGATATTGGGAGAATAACCTAAAAGCTCAAAACCGCACAGCTTCGGCATCCTGCCTGTCTTGTCGCGGATATACTCCACTTCTTCCATGGGCTTCGTCTGGGTATGCTGCCCTGTTATCAAATGCTTTCCGGCGTTTTCTTCCAAATACCTGAGGAGATCACACGCCTCTTTTGTCGCATGTTCATTGACCGGCCTTTGCATCAGAACCTTCCTTTTCAGTTTCTTAAGATATCCATTGGTTTTTCCATTTTCTGCTCCAGATCTCCTTTGTGCCTTCCTCGGGAAAATGAGTGACTTTTATGAGCAGATCGTATCCCATCGAATCTCTCGCATAAGTAAAGATCAGCCCCTCCAGGTTATCTATGGACTTTACATCAGATAATCGGCTCCAGTTATGGCCGCAAACAAGACTTTGGACTATGCATCGCATCAGAGTGTCGGAGGTGACTATCATTATCCGTCCGCTGGGATACTCTGTCGGATTCTCTATCATCTCGGAAGCCATATAGCGCATCTTAACAAGAGCGGCATCGGCTCTTTCGTACGGATCATCGCCTCCGCATTCCTTCATGAAGCCAACAAAATTTTCCATGTATTGATTCTTGAAACCGCTTATGAACCCATTCTCACTTATCCTGTTTTCAGCATTCCCAAAGAAAATCTCGTTAAACTCCTTAAGCTGCATGTCCTCCGTCACAGGCGCCATCATAAGCTTTGTGGCCGTCTGACATGCTCTGATAAGCTTTGAGGAATATACCTTGTCAAAATTATGCGAGGCAAAAGAGAGGCGGGCTTCGGTCACCTGCTCCTTTCCGTATTCAGAAAGCGGATAATCTCCCCCGCATATATGTTTTTCATTTGCCTCCGACCTTCCGTGTCGGATCAGATAGATCTCTTTCATAACTGTTCCTTTCTTCCATCGTCAACTCCCCTCTCCCAATTTCATCACGTAAGCTGACTATGTGTTCTAGAACATTTACTTTATCACATAAAATATTATTTATTCTACCATACCTTCATCTTCAAATAAATAAGTTTCGGACCGAAAATTCGCTTTGCCTCTGTGTCGCGCTCTGATGCCTCATTTCGCCGTTTTGTCCTTTTGGGGTACACTTTCCTGTCTCTGCTTTCCAGGAGCCCCATTTGGGGTTTGCGGCTGTTTATGGAGGTGTCCTCTTTTTGTGACTTCCCTTTTAATGCTTTATCTGCTATGGTTATTGGCGAAAGTGCCGCCTTTTCATACTCCTATCGTACCTATCATAAATATCATCGCTATCAATACTTGCAATAAATATATTCTTATCAGTGTTATCATTCAATATATCCTTTTATTTGTATGTTTTCTCTAATTTGCAATCATTTATATGTTTTATTATTTACATCGATTTAAATACATGTAATACAATAATTGCAAAGACGCATTTGTTATGATACAATGCAGTCATATATATCAATTTAAAGAAAACAAACAGCAGGGGGATTGTAAATGAACAAAAGAAAACTTTCATGTGATCCGATAGTTATAATGTTTACAAACAACAAAGGAGGCTGCGGAAAATCATCCGAGTGTATTGAGCTCGCCTATATTTTAGGGCAAAAATACAAGGTGCTTGCCATCGACATGGATCCCCAGTGTAATCTGTCCCTTTACTCCGACGTTGACCTTGAAGAACATAAAAACGTCAAACATGTGCTTGATGTTGACTTTGACAGCATAGACGAATGCATCCAGCGTACTCCGTCATATGATGTTATTGCCGGCAACCGAGAGCTCGTAAACGCATCAAAGCTTTATCCTGACAGCGATGAAGAATATATTTTGCAGGAGCTTGTCTCGGAGCTTGACTATGACTTCATCCTTTTAGACTCCGCACCCGCACAGTCGCTATTATCGATCATAGAATATACTGCATCGGACTACGTAATCGGCGTGACTGAGTGCGACGATGGTTCCCTTCTGGGTATCAGGAACATAAAAGAGGACATAAAGACCATCACTAAGCGCAGGAATAAAAAGCTTAAATACCTGGGGGTGATCCTGAACAAATACGAGAACACGAACATAAACAAGCTGGCAATGGACCAGCTTGATGAATTGGCAGAAGAGATCGGATGCCGCCCCTTTAACACAAAGATACGGAAATCAAGCAAGTCCTCCGAGGCAAAGCTCATGAGACAGAGCGTCTCGGAATATGACAAGAGAAACAACATAGCTATCGACAATGCCGAGCTGGCGAAGGAAGTATTAAAGCGGATCAAAGTAGATGGGAGGATGTAGCATATGGCATCAAATCTTGAGAGGCTGAGAGCAAAAAAAGCAAACAACCAAAAAAAAGAGGCGGATCTGTCCACGAGCTTTTCGATAGACGAAGGGGAGGAGACATCTGCCAAAACAGAACCCGTAAAGGAAGCTGAAAAGGCGGAAGAACCCGCTAAAATCACAAACCCTATCAGACCTATCACTCCTATCAAAGAAACCAAACCCATCAAACCCGATGTTGTTGGAAGTGCCTCCGCAGCTTCGTCCGCAGAAAAGAACTTCGGCATCAGGCTTTCTACGGAAGAGGACAAGCGCTATCTTAACATGGCGCCTCTGGCAAGATCCATGACCAAAAAAGCATTTTTCATCGAGATAATGGAAACTGCATGCGATGAGACCAAAAATATCGATTTAACGGATCCGATGGTGGAAAAATTCAGAAATTCCCCCTTAAAAACCGCGCCAATGACCATAGCGGTGCCGGAGGATGTCATAGAAAAGATCAAGGCAACCTCTGCAAGGCACATGATGAAATACCAGCGTTTTGTAGCTCTGACAATAAGCCAGGCGCGCCAAAATGACAAAAAGTGGCAGGAGATTATCGGCTAGCCGTTATAAACCAAAAATATCGATTTAACAATCGATCAATACATAAATAAGGGATTTACAACAACAGATAAATTGTTTTTATTTTATTTAGATCGCTGGAAATGGCGAAAAACCAGGGCTATCCGAAGTTATATTCGATATGATTGGTTTATGTTTTCGTTAGATCTGGTTGGCTGTCTCGATGTAAATGGTTGGTAAAATCGATATAAATGGTAGATCACAAAAGGAGAAACAACCAAAAATGTCGAATTAAGGTTATGGTTCGATGTTTTTGGTTGTTTTTATGTGCATGCGGACCCCTGGATAGACCAAAGACATCGAATTTACAAACAAAGCCCCGATAAATCGACAAATTTGGTTGTGTTGAAAGATGTATAAACCAAAAATGTCGACGGATTAAACCAAAAATATCGATTTAAAAAGGACGATCAAACCAATCGCATCGATATAAAAGAAAAAACAAACCATTTTCATCGATAAAAGGCTTTTAATTTCGATATAAATGGTTTATAATATCACATCATAACCAAAAAGGGAGAATTTAATGGCAAACTTCGAAAACCAGCTGATCGAGAGCAGATCCTATGTGAAGTCAAACGAGATGATCTCGGCCAAGTATAAGTCCACCCTGCTTGAAAACCAGGTGATGGCCATAGCTCTGACCCGTATCGAGGAAAACTTCAAGGACAAGGATGCGCCCCTCGAAGCGAGGCTTTATCCCGGCGAACTTAAAAAACTCGTAAGTGACGACGCGCATATTTACAGGGATCTTAAGGCTTTGGCCAAGTCTATTACAGGCCACACCATGTTTTTGGAGGACGGAAAGGGCAATTTTAAGGCTTTTTCCGTGGTTCCGAATGCAGATTATCAGGACGGGGTCTTTATCGTAAAGTTCAATCCTGTCCTAAAGGACCATATCCTGGGGCTTGATAAGAACTTTACCACATTGGAGATTTCCATGATGACCAACTTTACCAGGAACTCCTCCTTCCGCATCTACGAGCTTTTGAAAAAGGATCTTTACAGGTCAAAGCCCAACATAAACGACGGAAGGGTGGATGTGGAATACAACCTCTTTGAGTTCAGGTTCCTTATCGGGATAGCCAACTCAGACAATACCCATGTTCAGAATCGCATAAAGAACATGAAGGAGGTGGACTGGGAAGAGTTGTATCACGTTCTGGAAAAGAACGGAAGCAAGAGCGATATCAAATACAAGACCACCGACAAGCTCCAAAAGGACTGTATAAAGCCGGCCCAGGAGGAACTGGAAAGAAAAAGCGACATCCGCTTTGAATACGAACTTGTGAGGATCGGACGTCCCTACAAAAAGATAGTTTTTCACATATATCCCAATGTTCCGCAGGATGAATCGGAACTGGAGGTAAGGAAGCAATTTGTTGAGAACCTTAACCGCAGGGGCAGACAGTATGAGATGCCCATGGACATAAGCGAGGCTACCAAAGGCCTCTATGATGATTTTGTGGGACATAACGGACTTGCCAAAGAGGACATAGACCACCTTCTTGCCGTGGCAAAAATGGATACGGATACGGTAAGGCAATCCATAGAATATACGGACAGGCAGGGCGTGGTCAATAACTACATGGGATATATAGTCCGCACCATAGAAAACCGGTATTTTGAGCGTGAGACCATAGCCGTAGTTGAAGGAAGCCATGAAAAAGCTGTGGTTTTGGACAGGGTCATGGGTGAGGCAAGGTCTGACGCCACGAAAAGGCGGGTGTGGGAGTCTACCAAGAACAAGGATGACTTTGATGATTTCTTAAGATTTATAGATGCCAGGAAGGGGCTCACCTTTATCGAACTTGACGAAATATTGCCTCCCGAAGAGGCGGTAGAAGAGTATGTTGAGTGGGCAAAGGCCGGAAGACCCAGAGAGAGTCGATAGAGCGCGGTCATGCCGACCTGTTGAAGCGCAAGTCAACAAGACAAAACCTGCCGTTCATTTTTATATGTGTAAGCAGTATGAAACGGCAATAATACTTGACAACGACATGTAAAAGGAATATGGTGTTAGTTGTTTCTAACGCCATATTTGTGATTATTGAATTTCGAGGACGAAAAATATGTATAGTATAGTGTTGATCCCGTTTTTGGGAACCACTCTTGGCGCGGCATGCGTTTTTTTCTTAAAGAAAGCAATAAGTGATAGGACCGGGCGGGCACTGTCAGGCTTTGCATCCGGCGTGATGGTTGCGGCCTCTTTTTTCAGCCTTCTCTTACCGGCCCTGGAACAGACAAAGGACATGGGCAGGCTGGCCTTTTTGCCACCATCTCTGGGATTTGGCATTGGGATGCTCTTTCTTTTGTTTTTGGATATGGTGACGCCCCATATCCACATGGATAAAAGCGAGGAGGGCCCAAAAAGCGGTATAAAAAGGACCACGAAGCTTGTACTTGCCGTAACTCTACACAATATTCCCGAGGGTATGGCTGTAGGTATTGCATACGCCGGCTATATGTACGGTAATTCCGGTATAACCATGATGGGGGCGCTGGCGCTTTCCATGGGTATAGCCATACAGAATTTCCCGGAGGGGGCCATTGTTTCCATGCCGCTTCTGGCAGAGGGCGTCCCCAAGAAAAAGACCTTTTTATATGGGGTACTATCTGGAGTTGTGGAGCCGATAGGGGCATTGCTTGTAATATTTTTTGCCGGATTTTTTGTTCCGATCATGCCCTATTTTTTAAGTTTTGCCGCGGGTGCCATGATATATGTGGTGGTGGAGGAGCTGATCCCGGAGATGTCCTCGGGAGAACATTCAAATATCGGAACCATATGCTTTGCCATGGGTTTTATAGTTATGATGGCTCTGGATGTGGCTTTAGGATAAAGGAAATTCATTGAAAAAATCATATTTTTGTCTTGTGGGACATTTGATGGCGACCATCTGATATAATACCTGACATAGTGATACAAGCACGCTATCACTTTCAAGTCTATCCATAATGAATGCCATAAAGACCTACTTAAACAGAAGGGTCCTTGCATACAAAAAGTTATACCAGCTTGTACAAAAGAAGTTAGATGATCCCAAGCTTGTGGTACCTCAGGACTTTTTAAAGCCGTCTGACACCACGGATCCACAGATGTTGCAGCAGGAAGCAAATGAAGCCAAAAAGGAATATGTGCTGCATTTGGCTATTCAGGAGGACCCTTCAGTGTTTACAGAGGCACAGATGTGTCTGACATTTTCAACAGAATTTGGTGATAATTACTTTGTAAACAATACATTTGACCAAAAATACGAATTGCCCGGGGTCAATATGAAGGAGATCTGGAATGAGATCCAGGGTGATGACAAGGAACTGAGAAAAATCATGGATGAAGCCGACGGGTACATTAATAAGGTCGGTACTATGAAACGACTTAAAGATGAAGATGTAATAAATAATGAGCAAAAGGCAAAAGTGACGGAGGAAGGCCAAAAGATCCTGATCCCCTTCGCAAAGAAGCTTGGCCTTATAGACTAATGAGGTGACAAACTATGACAGATCATGCTGAACATGCCAGGGAACTTTTCTTTGAAGGATACAACTGCTCCCAGGCGGTATACTGCGCATTTTGCGACATTATGGAAACGGATATTGATACCGCAGCGAAGATATCATCCTCCTTTGGAGGAGGTATGGGTAGGCTTCGTGAGGTGTGCGGTACCGTAAGCGGTGCCCTTATGGTACTGGGCACCGTAAAGGGCTACAGCGACCCAAAGGATCCAAAGGCCAAAACAGAACACTATCACCTGGTCCAGGAATTTGCCAGGCGATTTAAGGAGAAAAACGGCTCCATCGTTTGCCGGGAACTCTTAGCAGGGGTAGAGGTAAAACCGGGCAATGACCCGGAGGAGCGCACCCCCGAGTACTATAAAAAGCGCCCCTGTCCCAACTACGTATACGCCGCCGCAAAGATAGTTGAAGAGATGCTGGAAGAGAAGTGAATATAAAATGAAAAAAATTGCGTATATAGGCCTGGGAGCGCCAATACACGCAAATACTTGCACATTAAAATTAGTCGTTGTATAATGAAACCGAACTAAGGAGGTATTATTATGCAGCGTTTTATTATGTCAAAAGAATACCTGGAGGAACTGTCCCAAAGGATAAGGGAATACCGTATCTCGGCTGATATGACACAGCAGGAGCTTGCAGATGCTTCCGGGATATCTCTTAGA
>JAILEN010000169.1 GCA_024687655.1 Lachnospiraceae bacterium
AGGTCGGCCTTGTTGATGATCTCCCAGGGCGCATGCATGTTGAGTACAGGCACGCCGCTGTCGATGACCAGCATGGAATAGTTGCCCAGGATGTATGCGATAGTTCCGCCGCCTCCCTGGTCTACCTTGCCCAGCTCGGCTGTCTGATAGGATACATCGTCAGCATCCATGATGCCTCTCAGCTCTCCCATGTACTCTGCGCTGGCGTCATTGGAACCGCTCTTGCCACGGGCTCCGGTGTACTTATTGAATACCATTCCCTTGCCGAAGTAGCAGGAGTTTTTCTTCTCCATAACATCGGGATAGTTGGGATCAAAGGCTGCGCTCACATCAGATGAAAGAGCCTTGGAATTGGTCAGGCATCTGCGGACCGTAAGCTCGGAATAGTCGCCGGTCAGGTTGGCTATCTCAGCCACCATGTTCTCAAAGAACCTGGACTCCATACCGGTAGCGCCTACGCTGCCGATCTCCTCCTTGTCCACCAGAAGGCAGGCTGTGGTACGCTTGGGTGCGGGCACCTCCAGCATGGCGTAAAAGCTGGGATATGCGCATACCCTGTCGTCATGTCCATAGCCCATGATCATGCTGCGGTCAAAACCGAAGTCACGGGCAGGGCCTGCGGGAACAACCTCTATCTCTGCGGATAAGAAGTCCTCCTCCTCGATACCATAGGTTGACTTGAGGATCTCCAGGATACCGGCCTTCACCTTTTCCTTTGTCTCCTCACCGTCCTTCTTACCCCTGGTAGCCTTCTCAAGGGGTATGCTTCCGATGAGCACATTGAGTGCCTCTCCCTCGACTACCTTATTGCCCTTTTTCTCCAGCTGGGTCGCTGCCAGATGGATCAGAAGGTCAGTCACTCCGAATACGGGATCGTCGTCCTTGTCACCGATGGCAACGTCGATCTTTTTCCCGTCCTTTTTAACGATAACGCCGTGAAGAGCCAGGGGCAGTGTCACCCACTGATACTTTTTGATGCCGCCATAATAATGGGTATCCAAAAGCACCATCTCCGTGTCCTCGTAGAGGGGATTCTGCTTAAGGTCCATCCTGGGAGAATCGATGTGGGCTCCCAAAATGTTGAGACCGTTTTCCAGGGGCTCCTTGCCTATTACGAACATTGCCAGGCCCTTACCGCGGTTTGACATATATACCTTGTCTCCGGCCTTGAGCTTTTTATTCTTTTTGATGAGCTCTGCCAGATCCTGATAGCCGGCCTTTTTAGCTTCTGCTATAAAAAATGTGGTGCACTCGCGCTCGGTCTTGCAGTCAGATAAAAACTGTCTGTAGCCCTCTGCGAACTTCATAAGCTTGTTTCTCTTTGCTCCCTTGGGATACTTCTTCCATGCATTTTCTCTTTCCATGTCTTATTCTTCCTCCTATTTCTCAGCTGCTTCCATCTGTGCATTAACTCTTCGATACAGCTCCTCCGCCGCATTGTAGCCCATCTTTTTCTGACGATGGTTCACCGCCGCGGTCTCGCATATGACTGCCAGATTACGTCCCGGCCTGATGGGAAGTGAATGGCATACCACCTGGTTCCCCAGGATCTCCATGTATTCATCCGACATTCCCAGCCTGTCGTACTCCGCCTCTCTGCGCCAGTCCTCCAATTTTATCACAAAGTCGATCTTTTGACTATCCTTAACACACTCCACGCCGAAAAGGCTCTTAACATCTATGATGCCGATACCGCGAAGCTCGATAAGATGCCTCAGGGTGGCAGGTGCGCTCCCGATAAGGGCCTTGCTGGAGGTCCTCCTGATCTCCACCACATCATCAGATACCAGACGGTGTCCGCGGCGGATGAGCTCCAGGGCCGCCTCACTTTTTCCTATGCCACTCTCACCGGTGATCAGAAGTCCCTCGCCGTATACATCCACCAGCACTCCGTGGATGGAAGTCATGGGAGCCAGTTCAAAACTAAGTGTATTGATAAGCTCCGCCATGAACTCCGAGGTGCCCCTCTCCGTACCCAGGATGGGGACGTTTTTGTTACGGGCGACCTTTAAAAGCCTCTCCTCCGGTGTAAAACCCCTGCAGAAAATGATGCAGGGAATGTCACGGTCCATCAGCTCCTCAAAGCTGTGCAGCCGCTCGGAACGGGACTGCTCACTCTGCAGATAGGAATACTCAACCATTCCGATGAGCTGGATACGTCTGGGCTCAAAGTGATCGAAGAAACCATGTAACTGCAGCGCAGGACGGTTGATCTCCGAGGTGGTAACCATCTTGTTTTCCAGCTTTATCTTGGGGGTGAAGTTTTTAAGTCCCAGTTTTTCGGCTATGACCGAAAGCTTTGCTCCCTCTTCCATATATTACTCCTTTTTCAGTTTCTCTCCATTTTTCGTAACCGTAGTCTCTGAAAACATATCGTAAAACCCGACTGTATCCTGCATGGACACCACGGTGACACTGATCACGTCATAGAGTCTGTAATATACCAAAAACTCTCCGCCGGCATATCCGGTACAGCTGATTGAAAGCAGATACTCTCCGCCCTGCAGATTCATCTCCTGGGTAAACTCGGCCACATACTCGTCACCCTCCTTAGCCGTTCCGGTGAGTATCCCCTCATACATGGTGTTGGTGCCGGTGATGGAAACTCCCTGGATGTTTTTGAAGGCGTAGGTAAAAATGGGGTCCTCCACCTCCTTTAAAAACCTGACCTTGGAGCGGATGGTGAACTTCGAACCCTTGTGTATGGTATCCGTCACCAGGCCCTTGTCGTCAAAGATACCGAAGTCCACTATTTTGGCGCTGCCGTTGCCGTATTCATCCACCGTGGGATTGATCTTGAAATGAGACTTCCAGGTGTCATCCTTCTTTTCCTCGGAGAGGATGCCTGTCTTCTGGTTGGTCTTTTTGATATCTCCTCCGGCCTCGATATCCTCCACGTCCGCAGCCTTGGCCAGCACCTTTTTATACAGGTCCACCATGTCCTTGGGAGTGCCCTCAGAGAGCATGTGACCCTTATTTAAAAGGATGGCCCTGTCGCAGTACCTGGTGATGGTGGACAGATCGTGGCTTACAAAAAGGATGGTCTTGCCCAGACGCTTGAACTCCTCAAACTTGCGATAGCACTTGGCCTGGAAGAACACGTCTCCCACGGAAAGAGCCTCGTCCACAATGAGGATGTCGGGATCCACATTGATGGCCACAGCAAAGGCCAGCCGCACGAACATACCCGAAGAATAGGACTTCACCGGCTGATAGATATACTTTCCGATGTCGGCAAATTCCAAAACCGCATCCAGCTTTTCATCCACCTGCTTTTTGGAAAGCCCTGTCATGAGACCGTTGAGGTACACATTTTCCAGTCCTGTATACTCGTAATTAAAACCGGCTCCCAATTCCAAAAGAGCGGAAATCTTGCCATTGATCTCCACATCGCCCTCGGTGGGATACACCACTCCGGTTATTATCTTAAGAAGGGTGGACTTGCCGGCTCCGTTGGTGCCGATGATGCCCACCGTCTCTCCCTTTTTGATCTCAAAGTCCAGATGGTGCAGGGCGTACTTTTCCTCATAACGCTTGCCCCCGATACCCAGGGCATCCCAGATACGATCCGTCTTTTTATCAAAAAGCTTGTACATTTTGCTGACATCCGCCACGCGGATAGCAGTATCACTCATATTTCACCTCTATAAAACATCTGCCAGCATTGCCTTCAGCTTGCTGAACACGAAATTGCCCAATGCCAGAAGCACCAGTGTCACTATCCAAAAATAACAGGTCAGTCCCGGCTTCTCCCAGAACCACACATTGTTTATCATGGCATCCCTGTAACCATCTACTATATAAAACATGGGATTGGCCATCAAAAGTGTCCTCACCGTCGGGGACAGGTTCATGCCGTCCATATTCCACATGATGGGGGTCATCCATACCAGAACCTGCAACACTATATTGATGATCTGTGTCAGGTCCTTAAAGAACACCACCACCGCACTGGTGATATATATAATGCCCAGTATCAAAAGTATGGTGGCAAAACTGTAATAGACTATCTGCAGCATGTACAGGCTGGGATAGAAGCCGTACACCGCATATAGTATCACCATGAACACAATGAAAAACACATGGACAAAAAGTGACGCCACCACCTTTACCACAGGCAGGGTGCTGATGTTAAACACCACCTTTTTTACCAGATAGTTATAATCCAAAAGGCAGGAGGTACCGAAGCTCACCGCCTCGGAAAAGAAAAACCAAGGCACCAGACCGGCTATCATCCAAAGCACATAGGGCACCTCTATACCCGCACGGGTGGAACGCCCCGCCACATTGAGCGCCTTTTCAAACACAAACCAGTATACAAAAACCGTCACCACCGGCTGCACAAAGGCCCAGACCACGCCCAGATAGGATCCGGCAAAACGTGTCTTGAAATCGTTTTTCGCCAGGTTGATTATGAGCCTGCCATTGCCCTTAAGCTCCCTGGGCACATCTGCGATTGTAGATCTTTTGTTACTCATAGATTATCAGTGTCCTCTGCTTGCGCTTACTTCCTTAAATGAGGGATTCACCTTATCCTTTTCGGACAGATTGATATCCGCCTCAGTCATGCCCTCGGGGATGGGCCACTCCACACACAGATCCGGATCGTTCCACATGATACCACCCTCGTCGTTGGGATGATAGAAATCTGTGACCTTGTAGCAAAACTCCGCTTCATCGGAGAGCACCATAAAGCCGTGGGCAAAATCCTTGGGGATGAAAAGCTGCTTTTTGTTCTCGGCGGAAAGCACCACTCCGAACCAGCGGCCGTAGGTTTTTGAATCAGGTCTCAGATCCACGGCCACATCATAGACCTCGCCCCGGATCACCCGCACCAGCTTGTCCTGGGGATGATCGATCTGAAAATGCAATCCTCTCAAAACTCCTCTGGTGGAGGCTGACTGATTGTCCTGGACAAAATCCATGTCTATACCCTCAGCTGCAAAGTCATTGTAATTGTATGTCTCCATAAAATACCCGCGGCTGTCACCGAAGACCTGGGGTGTGATCACGCACAGTCCCTCTATTCCTCCGCAGTTTTTCTCTACTGTTATCTTTCCCATTTTGTCTCCTTAAAAAGATCCTTCGCTAAGTTGAAGTCATCTCCGATGACTTCTTCAAGCTTCTGGCTCTGACAGAAGCTTCACCACGCTCAGGATGACATCATTATTTTACCCTGCATAATATACCATTTCAAAAAGCTCATTCTCATCCAGGCCGTTGACCTTGTGAGGATACTCGTTTCCAAAGTGGAGGCGTATGATCTTGCCACCCTTTTCATTAAGCCACACATCGATGATAGCGTCCTTTTTCTCATCCCTGACACCATCGGTACGATACAGGTAAAATTCGCTTCCTGCAGGTATCACCACATCCTTTTCCAATACTTCGCCGTCCTCATTTATCACATCTGCGGTCACATCCCTGATGGTCTTAAGAGGCATACTGAAGTTGGGGATCATAAAGTACTCGTCATCGGATGTAAAGCTTCCGTTGTCACCCAGCTTGTAGGTCTTCTCACCGTAGTAGGTGGACATTATATCCATATGCTCCGACATGGGCATGGCATCGGGATCCGTCCACGCATAAGTGTAGCTGTGGGAAAGGTCATCATCATCATACCTCCCCCAGGAGTTCATCCATACGGAGTCAAGCTCCTTGAGTTTGCCATTTGTCACATCACATACCGTAGTGATCCTGTAATCATTTTCCATGGTGCCCGTGATGAGGAGCATCACCTTGCCGCCGGAGGTCCTGGCTATGGACTGATCCAGATCATATCCCAAAACGTCCGTCGTAAGCTCGTACTCCTGATCATCGATATTAACTTTTATCCTGGCATAACCCTCCTCGCCATCGGGATAATATGTATAGGAGCTGATGGTCTCCAGATCACCGTCAGAGTCTATGTCAAAATGACTGGACCCGGTAACCAGCGGTAGATCCTTTTGAGGGACGTATTTTTCATTTATAAGTCCGGCAAGCTCATCATAGCTAAAGGTGATCTCCTGTGCACCCGCCGCATAGGAAGCAAAGGTGTAGGGTCCGAAATAGAAGGACACGCTGCAGGGCTCAAGGGCATAATACAGATCATACTCACCCTTTGCATAGGAAGCCAGAGTCTCATCTGCAGCGAAAGAGTCAAACTCCTCCGTCAGGTCCGGATAGTCTTCCCGAAGCCTCTTGCCGATCATATCCACCAGCTTGCTTTTATCATTAAAAGCCATGTCAACGGTTATCTCCTTGCCCGTATCCGTCTCGAGGTTGATACCGCCGGTGCCATATATACCATGGGCACCGCCGGAATAGGCATAAAAGTTGGAAATGGCGGACAGAACCTCTTCATCCGCTCTGGCTACGGTGATCTCCGTGGAATTCTCCCAGGCACCGTATTCAAAGTTCTCGGGAAAGTCCGTGTACATCTCCTGGGCATATTCCAGATCCTGAGCCATATCATTTTTCATGTTCTGATCCGACTCGGTCATGGCGTCGTTTAAAGCCGCATATAACTCGGGGAAATCCTTCGCGCTCTCCTCTGATATCAAAAGACTCTCATTTTTATAGGACACCAGATATTTTTCTCCGTCAGCGGACATCTCACTCTCATAGGATGAAGCGATGACGGGCTGGGGTCTTTTGGCTTCGGGCTCTTCTTCGACAGCAGGCTCCTCAGTCGCTTCAGGCTCCTTTTCCTCTGTAACTGTAGCCTCCTGCTCTGCCTTTTTCTCCTCAGCCACAGGTACATCGCCCTTGCCGCATCCGGAAAAAATGCTTATGATCATTGCCACAGATAACAGTGCTGTGATCCATCTTTTTTTCATGCTGTCTCCTCCTTTTTCAGTCCGCTGTTTACGTCTTTTAATGTCAGGTTAACGTTGTAATAGGGATCATTCTCAAGGGCTCCCCGCCATCTGTTTTTCATATAGGTGATCTCCCCGGCAAAGCGGGAGATCTTTTCAGGATCGTCCTCGTAGCCCCTGGACTTGGACTCGTAGTGGGTCATGGTGGCGTAGGGATTGTAAACTATCCTGTATCCCGTCTCCCTGATCCTCAGGCAAAAATCCACGTCGTTAAAAGCCACTGCCAGATCCTCGTTGAGTCCTCCCACCAGCTCATAGACCGATCGCCTCACAAGCATGCATGCGGCAGTGACTCCGCTGATATCCTGCTGTGCGATGATGCGGTTAAAGTAGCCGGTAAACTCACCGTCAGATCTCTGATGGATGTGTCCCGCCACACCACCGATACCCATGACTATGCCGGCGTGCTGCAGGTCTCCATCGGGATAAAACAGCCTGGCTCCCACGGCTCCCACCTCGGGATCCTGGCCGTACATCAAAAGCTCCTCCAAAAGGTCCGGCGACATAACCTCGGTATCGTTGTTCAAAAGCAGGACATACTCTCCGGCTGCAGTCTTTTCACCGAAGTTATTGATGGCGGAAAAATTGAAGCCGCCCTCGTAGTACACCGTCTTTATCCTGTCGCCGTAGTCTGCCTCCAGTTTTTTATAGTAATCGAAGGTAGCCTGATCTTTGCTGTTGTTCTCTATCAAAATGATCTCAAAGTTTTTGTAGGTAAGTCTGTCCATAAGGGACTCCACACAAAGCTTCAGATCATCCACATGGTCACAGGTAGGTATCAGAATAGACACCAGTGGCTGTCCGGTCAACGCTATCTGTGACCGGTACACTCCGTGGACCTCGGTCTCCGTCACCTCGGCATCTATACCCAGTCTGCGGTAATGCTCTGCAATGGCACGTCTGCCTGCGGCAAAGGCGTACTTTTTTGCAACGGGATTGTCAGCCGTAGATCCCACAATGGTCCGCCAGTGATAGAGGATCCTAGGTATATGGTATATCCCGCGAGCCTCCTCTACACATCTTAAAATAAAATCGTAGTCCTGTGCCCCGTCAAACTCTGCCCGCAAAAATTCCCGGTGACCCTCGCTGTCCAATACTCCCTCCTTTTCAAAAAGCCTGTCCAAAAGACTCTTTGAAACCACCAGAAGATGGCACATATAGTTCATGCTCCGCAGCATATTGATGCTGAAGTCACCCTTGAAAAAGGGCTCGAAGTACTCCCTGGAATGCTCATCAATCTTGTCCTGGTCGGTGTATATCAGCTCCGGTCTGTCATGCTCGTTTATGGCGCGGACACATTCGAAAAATGCATCCGCCTCCAGGGTGTCGTCATGATCCATAAAAGCGATATAATCTCCGGTGGCCAGCTCTATGGCAGCATTGGTGTTGCCGGAGATGGCTGCATTCCGCTCAAGCTCGGTAACGTGAATGCGCCCATCCAGCCCTGAGATGTCTGAAAGCAGCTGCCTCATGGGAGATACATCATCCTGATCCGATCTGCTGCCATCAGCCAGGATCAGCTCCCAGTTACCATAGGTCTGGGATATGATGAGATCCACCAGTTCCCTCAGGTATACCTCCTGGGTCCGATACAGGGGCACCACCAGACTGATAAGGGGCTCGTATTCAAAATGAGTCTCCCTCTGGAGCCGCAGCTCCTCTTCACTCAGAAGTCTCTGCCTGCGCCACGCATCATAGGACAGGTCTCTGCGCTCATCGCCGGAGAGCTTGCCCAGAGTCTTTTTGACCGTCTTTTTAAATCCGTTCTTTTTAAAGAACCTGACTCCACGATAAAAGAAAGCCCGGATACCACGGCCGCCTCCCAGCACCTCCGCATTGTAAGCCGCCCTGTCAAAAACCGATCTCTCGCTCTGTCCATGGCCGTCTGAAAACTCAACCGTGATGGGCAGAAGGGACTTTAGATCCTCGCAGACCAACTCCACTCGAAAGCCTGCCTGATAATCCTCGCTCAGTCCGTACTTGTCCGCCACATCTGCCCGCTGATGTCTGTCAACAGCAGTATCCAGCCTGTTATTCTTTTTGTCATAAACCGAGATTTCCACCTGGCCATCCGAAAAGGCCCAGCCCACCATGAGCAGACCGTTTTGAGATACGGTATAAACCTCGGTGTTCACTGTTAACAAAAGTGACATCCCATTACTCCAAAGGCAGGACCACAGGATAGATACTCCTGTAGATCTTTTTTAACATCCACTTCCACTTGGGGGTGGTATAGGTAAGCGGCGGTGTATGTACCACCGGCCTGTCGCTGAAAGTTGTCGTATATCTGAAGCAGTAGTCCCTGCCGTGGACATATTGCTGAAAAGCCTCCTCCATCCGTGTATACACATTATACTCCTCGGGGATAAAACCAAAGGCAAAGATGAAGTTTTCAAGTCTGTCAAACTTGACCGAAAGTTCATGCTGTCTGGACTCATACAAAAATCTGAGGGTCCTGACCTTCAGATAATCTATGGGCACCGGAAAGTCCACTGCCCATTCATAGTCGAAGCAATAAATATATCCGTCCTTTTTCCCGAAATTGTCAAAGTTGCAATCCAGATTACACCGGGTCACGGCTCTCCTGTCATAGTCCAGATAGGGATAAGAACCAAAAAGCTCCCTGAAGCCCTCCGTCTCCCTGAAGGTGGTGATATATTCCTGCTTGAAGCTGAAGATGGGACCCATGGCCTTCTTCACCTTTTTGACTATGGTCCTGGGAGAGTCGGACACAAAATCAACATCTGACAAAAGGCTCTCGCCCTCCACAAACATAAAATAGACAGTGTCGTCATCCCGCTCCACCGGCACCATCCATATCTCTCTGTAGAGATCGTGCAACAGCTCAACGTTGTCGAGTATCCTGTGGAGATGGGGCAGCGCCTCGGTACAGGTCGCATTCTTTCTGACCTTCTTTTCATCCCCGCATCTTAAAATCTCAGTCTGGAGCCGGTATTCGTATGCCCGCTGCTCATTGTACTTGATATATGTGACTTCCTCCGGGATGCTCTCCTTTTTAAAAAACAAAAAACCACCGATGGAGGGATGGTTGAACTCCTGAGCCTCCAGTATAGCAAAGTCGTCCATGCGGACGATCTCCGTGGGCAGATAAATATCCGGCCTGGCCCCGAAGCATACAAAGTCATCCCCAAAGGTCCCCTTTACATGGTCAATGGCCTCGGAAAAGGATCTCTCCTCCGGCGCATAGCCGGCGTCCGCTGCCGCCTGAGTCCATACCGGAATGTCACCTGCGCCCTTATTGGCGCACTCATATATGCATCCCCAGCTTTCCTTGAGGCTTTTGACAGGATGCTCACTGATAAGCTTCGTCACATCAACTGTCATCAGAGTCCCTCTGCTACCTCAACCAGATACTTTCCGTACTCTGTCTTCATAAGCGGCTCCGCCAACTTCAGTAGCTGCTCCCTGTCGATGAAGCCACGCTTGTATGCTATCTCCTCTATGCAGGAGATGTAGAGTCCCTGTCTCTTCTGGAAGGTGGAAACGAAATCCGCCGCCGCCAGAAGCATGTCATGATTACCGGTATCCAGCCACGCAAAACCACGACCCAGAGTCTCCACATGGAGATCGCCGCGCTTGAGATATGCGTCATTTACAGCTGTGATCTCCAGCTCGCCACGGGCCGAAGGTGTGATGCTCTTTGCGATGGATACCACGTCATTGTCATAAAAATACAGGCCGGGAACCGCATAGTTTGACCTGGGCTTTTCCGGCTTTTCCTCAATGGATATGGCCTTACCGCTCTCATCAAACTCAACCACGCCATACTCCCTGGGGTTCCTGACATAGTAGCCGAAAATGGTGGCACCCTTTTCATTGGTGCTGCGCTCGTATGCCTCCCTTAGTACCCTTGAAAAGCTCTGACCGTAGAAAATATTGTCACCCAAAACCAGGGCTACGGGATCGGAACCGATAAACTCCTCTCCTATCAAAAATGCCTCCGCCAGTCCGTTAGGCGCCTCCTGGACAGCATATCTGATGTCCATCCCCAGCTGGGATCCGTCGGACAAAAGCTCCTCGAATACAGGCAGATCCCTGGGAGTGGATATGATGAGTATCTCCCTGATCCCTGCCAGCATAAGCGTGGACAGAGGATAATAGATCATGGGCTTGTCGTATATCGGCATGATCTGCTTGGATATGGCCTTGGTCAGAGGATAGAGTCTGGTACCACTGCCGCCTGCAAGTATTATTCCCTTCATATGAGATAGTCCTCCTGATGATGTATATTTAATCAAACGTGGAAGATTATAACAGATATTCCTGTTATGTTAAATCATTATTTCTCCACTGTGAGTCTGTCCGCAAGTCGCGCTACGCGGCTGGCATTGATCTCCATCTGCTGACGTGAGAGCCTGCCGTCACGCATGGCGTCCAAAATGTTCCTGTGATCCTTGCGGCTGCCGGGCATGAACAGATCCCCTCCAACCGCGGTAACCTCAAAGGCCTCCATCCTCTCGTGTATGGAATCCTTGTCCGTATTACCCAGGACCTCAACCCACCAGTCCGTCATAACCACTCCGTCATAACCCAGATCGCAGCGAAGGACATAGCGCAAAAGATCACTCTTTGAAGCCGTGTGTGCTCCGTTGACCAGATTGTAGCTGGTCATCAGCGATGCAGGATCGGCATACTTGATACAATATTCGAAACCCCTGATATATATCTCACGGAGAGCGCGTTCGCTCACTACGCTGTTGTTGTTGGAACGGTTGGTCTCCTGGTTGTTGCAGGCAAAATGCTTGATGGTAACTCCGCATCCGGGATGGGCCTGAACGCCCTCGGTGATGGCGCGGGCAAAAGCTCCGGAGAGGAAAGGATCCTCGGAAAAATACTCGAAGTTCCTGCCGCAGCGGATATCACGGTGGATATTAAGGGCAGGAGCCAGCCACAGCTGTATGCCGAAACGCTCCATCTCGTTACCCACGATATCGCCGCAGGTTCTTGCAAACTCCACATCAAAGCTCTGGGCTATGGCAGTAGCAATGGGGATGGCCGTGCAATACTGATGATGGATATCCGCCTTTGACCGCGGTTTTTTCTCCATTATCTTCATAACGCCCCGGGCCGGAGGAGGCAAAAGCTCCTGCATGGTCTCAGGCACTGTATCTCCCATGGCATGAACGCCACCCTTTTCATCCCTGAAATAATCCCTGGCCAGACGCAGTCCCGCAGGACCGTCTGCCATGATCAGCCGCTTGATGCCCAGGATGTTAAATACCTCGGCAGTCTCTCCCACGGCACCGGCCACTGAATACAGATCCGCACCGATGAGATTGCCGATACCCGCGTTGGGATCAAAGGTACCCAGCATCATGTAGGACAGCTCGTCATCTCCGTACTTTTTGATGCGCTCGTCTATCTCATACTTTTTATCGTAATCCACTACTGTCTGGGGGATGTCACCGGACTGGATCTCCAGGATCGGCAGCTTGGATGATATCTTTCCTCTGTGCTTGGATCTCCTGGTCTCAGGCTGCCAGTCCCTGTAATCGGGATTATCTATGCCGGCGTAGTTTCTCACCTTTTTTACAATGGCAGTCTCCGCCAGACGCACCACTGCGCACATATCCGTATCTGCGGATGACGTTCCCAGTCTCAGGAAATAGTCACCCTCCTCCAAAATGTAGGCTGCCTGGGAAGCATCATAAACCGTGATGTCAGACATATTAAAGGAGCAGGATACCCGCTGTGTCTCTCCGGGGGCCAGCTCAGGCGTCTTGACAAAGGCCACCAGCTCCTGATAGGGTGTGTCCACCAGCTTGTCAGGCTTGGAAACATAAAGCTGTACAACCTCCCTTCCGGGACGCTTTCCTGTGTTTTTAACGTCGACAGACACCGTCACTTTTTCACCCTTGGCCTCAGCCTCAGGTCCCGACAACTTGAAGGTGGTATAGGTCAGGCCATACCCGAAAGGAAAATGGGGCTTGGTATCCGTGGAGTCAAAATAACGATAGCCCACGTACACGCCCTCACGATAATGGGTGTCGTCGCGCTGGGCAAAATCTCCCACTCTGGGATAATCGTAAAAGGCTGCCCAGGTAGTGGTAAGCTTGCCGGAAGGATATGACTTGCCCAGCAAAATATCTGCCAGCACATCTCCCGTCTCCGCTCCCAACTGTGAGAGGATCAGGATGTTGTCCACGGCATCCACTACCGGCGACAGGTCAACGGGACCGCCGGCGTTGATCACAAGCATGAACTTTTTATATTTTTTATGGAGGGTAATGATATCCCTGATCTCGGGGCCGCTTAAAAGGATGTCACCACCCACCAGCTCCCTGTCACTGCCCTCGCCGGAAATGCGGGCCAGCACATAGACGGCCACATCTCCCTCCCCCTCCAGAGGAATGTTGTACTCGGGCTCGGGCATCATCACCGACAAAGCCTCCATTACCGCAAGGGTGTGCTTTTTTCTGGCACGCTCCTTTATATCGGCTATGAACTTCTCCCTTGCCTTTTTATATTCTTTTTCATATTCATCCAGCCAGCTGTCGGTGGTGATATGAAAGCCTGCATTTTTTATTCCATCATAAACATTCACAAAAAATCTGGAGTTCACCTCTCCGGAGCCGGTGCCGCCCTTTACCGTACGTCTGACTCCGCTTCCGAAAAGTGCGATATCTCCCGTACCCTCAAGAGGAAAATCCCCGTTGCTCTTTAACAGGACAGTACATCCTGCGATCCCCTCTCTGATACGCTCCAGATGCTCTTTTTCATAAGGATGCATTACCATAATAAACCCCTCCATTTGTCTGAAAGATAGCGTCCCCTTAATGATACATCAAATTTTCATTAAATAACAGTTTTTTTTATTCCATCTTCCCTATTATTAACCTTTGCATTATAATACATGATATTATTGGAGAACCGATCCCGTCATGCTGCACCCGTCATCCGGGAGGACACTCTGTCATCCTGAGCGCAGCGAAGGATCTTATAATATCCGGAAAGGAAATAATATGCCTGAAAAACTTACCAGATCGGATGTGGAAAAGATACAGCGCGAGATAGAGGATCGCACATTAAACGAGAGGCCCAAGATCCTGGCAGAGCTCAAGGAAGCCAGAGCCCAGGGAGACCTGTCGGAAAACTTTGAATACTATGCAGCAAAAAGGGCCAATGGCCAGAACAACAGCCGCATCAGATATTTGGAAAATATGATCAAAAATGCCATCATCGTGGAGGACGAGGCTACGGACGGAGCTGTCAGCATGAACAACACCGTCACCGTATATTTCCCTGAGGACGATATGGAGGATAAGCTGAAGCTGGTGACCTCCATCCGCAGCAATTCCCTGAAGGGAAAGGTGAGCATCGAGTCCCCTCTGGGACAGGCACTTTTAGGTGCCAGGGTGGGTGAGACGCGCACCGTCAGGGTCAATGACGAGGTGTCCTACCCCATAGAGATCCGGGCCATCGACACTGCCACGGATGACAGCGATGATGAGATAAAAAAGTTTTAATTTATTTTTGGAGGGTCTTATGAACCGTGACAGCATCATTATCCGTACCAGCGTAATCGGAATAATCGCAAACCTGTTTCTAGTGGTTTTTAAAGCGGCCGTGGGCTTCTTTACCCACTCCATCGCCATCACTTTGGATGCGGTAAACAACCTGTCCGACGCCCTTTCATCCGTCATCACCATTGTGGGCACCCACCTGTCCGGCAAGCCTGCCGACAAGGACCACCCCTATGGTCACGGACGCGCCGAATTCATCAGCGCCTTCATCATCTCCATCATCGTACTCTATGCCGGTGCCACCTCACTTTTTGAATCGGTAAAAAAGATCATCAATCCCGACGTGCCCGACTATTCGCCGGCGGCACTTGTAATTGTCAGCGTGGCCATCCTCGTAAAGATCGTGCTGGGAATGTATGTTAAAAAATCGGGAGAAAAGGTAAACTCCGCATCTTTAGTTGACTCCGGCAAGGACGCCCTTTTGGATGCGGTCATTTCCCTGACCACCCTGATCGCCGCTGGTATTTTTATCATCTTCGGCATATCCACCGAGCCCTACCTGGGCGCCATCATTTCACTGGTCATCATCAAGTCCGGATATGAGATGATATCCGAGGCCATCAGCACCATTTTGGGAGAGCGGGTTGACTCAAAGCTCACCCGGGAGATCAAGCGATTTGTATGTGAAAACTCTGATGTATACGGCGCCTATGATCTCATCCTGCACAACTACGGACCGGACAGGCTCATGGGCTCCATCCATGTGGAGGTGGATGAGAACCTTTCCGCCAGTCAGATCGATGTGCTCACCCGGGATATCGCAAAAAAAGTATATGAGGAATTCGGTATACTCATGGTGGCCGTGGGCATCTACTCCAGGAACACCTCTGATGCATATGCCCTTGAGGCTCAGGACTTCTGCACGGTGACAGCCCTGGAGCACCCTGAGGTTTTACAGCTCCACGGTTTTTATTTGAATAAAAACGATCACACCATGTCCTTTGACATCGTAATGTCCTTTGATGCCAAGGATGATGATAAAATACTTGAAGACATACGAAGCAGCATAAAGAAACAGTATCCTAAATATGATCTTCAGATACAGATAGATGCAGATATAAGCGATTGAGGGGAATGATATGGAAATATTTGGAACACTGGGTCCGGCATGCTCGGACGAAAAAACAATCTATGAAATGATGCGGCAGGGAATGACCGGCATGCGCATCAACCTGTCCCACACAGATCTGGCCGGAGGCAACAGTTTGATAGACAGCTTTACCGTTGCACGGGCAAGTTCAGGCGGAGGATGTGATCTGCTTATAGATCTGCAGGGCCCGGAGCTTCGCATCGGAAAGATCGCCCATGCCCTGTCACTGCAGGATGGGGACGAGGCCAAGATACCCGTTCCCAGTACCCTTGCCAGTCTGTTGGTACCGGGGCAGACCGTGCTTTTGGATGACGGCAAGCTTTCTGCCAGGGTGCTTTCAGTGGAGCGTCATATGGACGATCCCGCCAAGCCCCGATATGACGCGGTGGTACATATACTTCGGGGCGGCCTGCTCAAGGGCTCCAAGAGCCTCAAGATAGAGGGTATGGACACGGACCTTCCCACCCTTACCTCGCGTGACAAAAGGAATCTTGCGGTGGCTTCGGATCTCGGCGTCACCACTGTGATGCTTCCCTTTGTGAGAGGAGCCGATGACATCAAAGCCCTCAGGGAAAACATCGGTGACAGGTTCCGCATTTTTGCCAAAATAGAAAACATGGTGGGTGTGGAGCATGTGGACGAGATCATAGCCGAGCTGGATCATGACCGGGATATGCTGGTGATCGCCAGGGGAGATCTGGGTAATAACATGCCTCTGTGGGAGCTTCCCAGGATACAAAAGCAGCTTGAGGCTGCCTGCCACAAGTCTGACATGCCATATATGATAGTGACGGAGCTTTTAGCTTCCATGGTACAAAACCCTGCCCCCACCCGGGCAGAGGTGTCGGACGTATACCACGCCATCTATCACGGAGCCTCCGCCATCATGGTCACCAACGAAACCGCCGAGGGCAAGTATCCGGTGGATGTGATACGCTATATGAAAAATATTGCGGATACATTAAAAGAATAAGATCCTTCGGGCTACGCCCTCAGGATGACAAGGAATTGGTTCTGTCATCCTGAGCAAAGCGAAGGATCTTAAAAAGCTCCGGCTTATCGCCGGAGCTTTTGTATTACAGCATATGTGCCCGGAGCTCGTCACCGGAAAGAGGCGACAGATACGCAGGCGCGATATCAAACATGGTCTTGGCACCAGACATGCCTTCGTTGTTCATGCGATAGGCTGCCCTGGCGCAGGCTGCCAGCACCGAACCTGTAAACTCGGGATTGGAATCCAACTTCAGGCTGTATTCGATCACGTGCTTGTTCTCCCCCGTGTCTCCGGAATAGATCACCGAGCCGCCGTGGGGAAGACCGCTGTACTTTTCGTTCAGCTCCTCCTGTGAAATAAATGTCACCGTGGTGTCATAATCCGCGAAATAGTTGGGCATGGTCTTGATCTCATTTTCTATACGGACAAGATCCGCTCCCTCCTCTGCTACCACAAAGCACTCTCTGGTATGCTTGTCCCTGGTGGACAGGTCGGGGTTTTCTCCCTTTCTCACACGTTCCACCGCATCGGGTACGGGAACTGTAAACTGCCTTGCATCCAAGACTCCCTCTATACGACGGATGGCATCCGAATGTCCCTGGCTGACGCCCCGGCCCCAGAAGGTATAGTCCTTGCCCCCCGGAAGCACACTGTGGGAATAGAGCCTGTTGATGGAAAACATGCCCGGATCCCAGCCGCAGGAGATGACTCCAACCTTGCCTGCCTTTTTGGCAGCCTCATCCACATTTGCAAAATGGGTGGGTATGTTGGCATGGGTATCAAAGCTGTCGATCACATTGTACATGCCGGCATATTTTGGTGTCATGCCCGGCAGATCAGTGGCGCTGCCTCCGCAGAGGATGAGCACGTCTATTTCATCCTTCATGTTCTCCAGTTCATCCGCATGGAGCACTCGGGCTTCCGGTGTGTCGATTTTCACACTTGATGGATCGCGTCTGGTAAATACCGCCACCAGCTTTTGATCCTCATTTTTTGCCACTGCCTTTTCCACTCCTCTTCCGAGGTTTCCGTAGCCCAGGATACCAATCTTCATTTCTATCGTTTCTCCTTTCTGATAGCTTCCACAATGGATCTGTATTCATTCATGGTCATATCATGATCACTTACAACTGCTGCCTCATTTTCTTCCTTTGAGGCGTTTTCAAGTATCAATGCTTTTTGTGCCAGATCGTTTATGCCCAGGGTTTTGGCATTGCTCTTTAATGCATGTATCATCACACTGTACTCACGCCAGTCCTTTTTCTCATAGAAATCGCAAAGTGCACGATGCTTTTCTTCAAAGGCTGCCACAAAGTCATCCAGCATTTCGAAATACATGCCCTCGTCACCGGCACAGTATCTGACCCCCGCATCCGTGTCCATACCGCAGGAGCGCAAGCCCCCGATATCGTATGCTCCACCGGAAACGGCATCATCGTCGCCCTCCGGACCAAACTCCATGACCTCCATGTTTTTCTCAGGGGAAAACTCTACAACCTCTTCATCTCCCTCAGGAGAAAACTCCAGCACCTCATATTCCTTATATGATGATGCCTTCGGCTTGCCATATTCCTCGTCGTAGGCACTTTCCGGCAGATACTTTTTCAGCTCGTCCGTCATCTCCATGAGATCGATGGGCTTTGACAGATAGTCATCAAAACCGCTGTCCAGATATTTTTCCCTGGCACCGATGACCGCATCCGCAGTAAGTGCTATCATAACCGTCTCCTGAGGAATGAGCTCTTTGCTCTGAAGCTCATGCAGGGTCTCTATTCCATCCATCTTTGGCATCATATGATCCAAAAAGACGATATCGTAGGTCTGCTTCTTCATAAGCTCTATTGCCTCAAAGCCGGAGACAGCCATGTCAGGCTTGATATGGCAGAGCTTCAAAAGATTCCTTGCTACCTTCAGGTTCATGGCGTTATCATCCACCACCAAAACCCTGGCCCCGGAGGCACTTATCAGCTCGTCAGATGCCCTGGAGGCATGCTTTTTCTCAAAGGCCTGCTTCAGATCACCTATTGGCTGCCGGTCCACTATACCCTGTTCTATGGTAAAGTAAAAACAGGAGCCCTCGCCGTAGGTACTCTCCACACACAGCCTGCTGCCCATCATGTCCAAAAGATTGGTGACAATGGAGATGCCCAGTCCGGTACCCTCAATATTCCGGTTCTTCTTTTCCTCCAGTCGTTCAAAGGAAACAGACAGCTTGTCCATATCCTCTTCCTTGATACCCATGCCGGTATCTTTTACGGATACAAAAAGCTCTATACTGTCGTCCTTACGCTGCTTTTCCCTGACACAAAGAGTTACCTTTCCGCTCTCGGTATATTTGACCGCGTTGGTCAAAAGGTTCATGATGATCTGTGACAGTCTCACATCATCGCCATAGAGTGAACCGGGAAGGGAAGTGTCGACATCCAGCTCCAGTTCCAGCCCCTTGGCCTCCGCCCTCTGGGCAATGGAATTATACAGATCATGTATCAGGGACGCCGTATCATATTTGACCGGGATGATATCCATCTTCCCGTCCTCTATCTTGGAGAAATCCAGGATGCTGTTTATCAGGGTAAGCAGGGTGTTGCCGGCGGAGTCGATGTTTTCCGCATACTCCAAAATTTCGGGATCGGATGACTCCCTGAGGATCATCTCGTTCATGCCCAGAACGGCATTGATGGGGGTCCTGATCTCATGGGACATCTGGGCCAGAAACCGGCTTTTGGCATTACTGGCCATCTCCAGTTTCTTTGCGGTCTCCACCTCATCCGTCACATCCAGAAATACGCACAGATAACAGAATGGCTCACCAAAGTAATCCTTCATGGCATTCATCCTGACAGAATATGCATGGCTGCCGCTCTTGTCCCACAGCCGCTCAGTGTAGATGTCATCCAGCGATATCTCAAACATCTGATCTTTGATCTCATCAGTCATATCAAAAAAGTCCGAAATATCCTGACAGCTCTCACCGTCCCTGTCCATGAGGTTTGCAGCATACCTGTTTACCATGCCGATCTTTTTGTCGGGAGTCAGGGCGATGATGCCCACCTCCAGAAACTCAAAAAGCCTGGTCATGATATTACCCATACGGATATTGAAGGAATTAAGACGGGTGGCGCCCACCCAGATGGCAATGGTACATACAGCTCCGCCAAAGCCTGAGGCCGGAACGGCGGGCAAACCCACCATAGGTAAAAAAGTGTCGGGAAGGCCAAAGGCAATCAGGGAAAGATTTGCAATAAAAAACATATAGAGAAAGCTTTTTATACGCTTTATCTCGGCCCTTTTTAACCATATATACCAGATGGTTATAAGGACGGAAAACATGATGACCAAATAAACCGAGTGAAAGTTGCGGTTGAAAGCGTAAACAGGATCGGCATACCAGGTGGTCCATGGACCCTGTCTGAAAAAGACATTTACATCCCTTATGCCAAAAATGATGTAGTCCGCCACACTGAGTGCCAATGTTAAAATCCTGACGATGATGGAGGGCCTTTTTTTGAGCCCGGCCGCCTCGGTCCCCATAAAGGTCTCGTTGATCATGAAGAGATCAAAGCAGAGTATAGCAAATCTCCTGATGACCGCGCAAACCGCAAAATCATCAAGTATGCCTATGAATCCATATCCTATACACCACCCTGCGGAGCTGATACCGTAGAGAAGAATGTAAATGCGCAGATTGTCTGAGGTACCTTTGTTCCTCCAGAAAAAGCTGATACCGAATACAGCCGATATAGCTCCGGCCATAAGCAGTAGACAATTAATAATAACAAACATTAAAACTCATCCTATGTTTTATAGTAACCCCCCCATAAAACACCTGATCTTATATGGTTTTGTTCTTCTGCCTGATGATCTCCGCAACACACATATTGGCGATCTTTAAGTGCGCAACCAGCTGAACCTGATTAATGTCTTTGCTGTTGGCGAATTTCTTCTGGTATTCCTCGATGGTCCCCCTGACTTTTCGAAGATCCGAAAGAGAAATGTCCGAAATCTTTAAGGTCTCAAGAGCTCCGGTATTCTCGATGTAGTTGCTGCTGTCGATCTTCAGATCCGTCTCCGTCTCCTGAGAAAAAGCATTGGCCAGTCCGCCAATGAGGTTTGCCTTTGTGTTGTAGTCCATTTTAAAATCACTCATCCCATTTTCCTCCTCTTTCCTGATATATGGTGAGCGTCACCGTTTTTGATTATACCAAATTTTTGATAAAATGTGTCATCCTTTTTTTGACCGTTCCCCGGCGAAAAAACAGCAGGTCCCGGTAATACTTGTCTGACGGCTTTTGATAAGCTATAATGTCTGTGTTCATTTTTCGGTTCCATTCTATTCGGGAGGGGAGTATGGCAAGGACATCCACAAAAGAGGATAAGAGCATATACCAGCTGGCAAGGGAAGATGCGGGCATGACACGGGCCGAGGCCAGTGAAGCACTGGAATTCATCTCAGAGAGCAGTCTGGAAAAGATCGAGAACAAAAAGACCACAGCCAAGCCCGAGGACGTGATGGCCATGGCCTCAGCATACAAGTGCCCCGAGCTGTGCAACCGATACTGCTCCACTGAATGTGCAATAGGAAAAGTGACCGTACCCTCCATCAAGGCACGATCACTTTCAGAGATATCTTTATCTGTTTTATCAACCCTCAACTCTCTTGAACACGAGAAGGACCGTCTCATAGAGATCACCGAGGACGGGATCATATCCGATGACGAGCTGGAGGATTTCAAGCGCATCCAAAACCAGCTCTCAAAGATCTCCATTACCGCAGACACCCTTCAGATGTGGGTGCAAAAGGCTCTGGCATCGGGAGAATTCCCCACATCATCATAACCTGCCCAGTGCCTCATCCAGCACTTTTAAGTCCTCTTCTGTAGTGGACCAGCTGGTGGCAAAACGCACCACGGTATGGTCCGGGTCTTTCTTTTCCCAAAAGCTGAAGGTGACATCCTCCTGAAGCTTTTCCATCATGGAGTTTTCAAGCACCACAAACTGCTGGTTCGTAGGAGAGTCTATGAAAAACTCCAGTCCGTGTTTTATGATAATACCCTTAAGTTTATCCGCCATCTCGATGGCATAGCTTCCGATCGAAAAATACAGATCATCCGTAAAAAGCGTGTCAAACTGTATCCCCAAAAGCCTGCCCTTTGCCATCAGTGCACCCCGCTGTTTCACCGAGGTCAGAAAGTGCTTCGGCATATTTTTCTTTGTAAAGACCACTGCCTCACCGCAGAGAGCACCCACCTTGGTGCCGCCGATGTAAAACACATCACACAGCTCGGCCAGTTCGTGGAGGGTCAGGTCATTTTTTTTGCTCATGAGGCCATATCCCAATCGGGCCCCGTCGATGAAAAGAGGTATGTCATATTCGTGACAGGTACGTGAGATTTCCGTCAATTCCTTTTTGGAATACAGGGTGCCGTACTCCGTGGGGAAAGAAATATAGACCATCCCCGGGAAGGTCATATGTTCGTGGTTCTCGTCCTCAAAGAAATCATGGAGATACTTTGACAGGTCATCTGCACTTATCCTGCCTTCGCTCTCCGGCAGCTCCAGGACCTTGTGGCCCGAATACTCTATGGCTCCGGCCTCATGGACGCTCACGTGGCCCGTTTTTGCAGCCACCACTCCCTCGTACTCCGAAAGCATGGTAGAGATGATCACCGCATTGGCCTGGGTACCTCCCACCAGAAAGAAGACCTCAGCCTCCATGCCCAGGGCTTCACATATTTTTTTCTTCGCGCTGTCGCAATATGGATCGCTGCCGTATCCCGGAAGACTCTCCAGGTTTGTCTCAGTCAGTCTTTTTATGATGTCGGGATGCGCTCCCGCAATATAGTCACTTTCAAATGAAACCATTTTATATCTCCTCTTTTTATTTTCTCAGGATCTCAGCGATCCCGGATCCATCATATTATACATAAAGACATGGTATTACGCCACACTTTTTCGCGGATGATCCGGGATAAAAAAATCTTTTTTACATGTAGACCTTTTGATGGACACCCATAATTATAATTGCCTCCGGATCCTGAGATTGCGGTATCACCAAATTGATCAGGACAATATGATATATGCTTTTGATGCATGAAAGGAGACAAAATGAAAAAGAGAATTATTGCATTTATAATGGCTATGGTTATGGCAGTTACAGCTGCTCCCGCAGGAGTTGCTTTTGCAGCAAATAATGCTGTTGTCAGCACAAACGTTAAGGCTGCAAAGAATGGCGCTCTAAAGATCACGAGCGTAAAGGCCCTGGATCCCGGAAAGCAGTATAACTTCAAGTATACATGGAGCAAGGTGGATGGAGCAAAGTATCAGTATCGTTACAAGACAGCTGATTCCGCTGATTATTCCAAGGTAAAGACCACAAAGAAGAACAGTGCAAAGATTTCCTACCTCTCATACAGCGATGTTACCTTCCAGGTACGTACCGTAAAGACTGTTGACGGCAAGAAGAAGTACGGCAAGTGGGTAACCAAAGAGCTTACAGCCAAAAAAGTAGACAAGATGCTGGCTCAGGCACTCAACCTCAAGGATGGCTATGTGAAGAACGGCCTTATCTATGTAGGCGGTCTCTATGCCTCCGACAAAAACAACAGCTCATGTGATCTTGATATTGCACTTTTCGCGTATGTTTCACAGACCAGCGATATCTGCTACATCATCCAGCAGAACGGCAAGATCATCAACTACGGATACTTAAAGACCGAGGCCCAGAAGCTTTCTGACGGCACAGAGTATACTGCCATCAAGTCCGGCTCAGACAGCTCAACCGGCAAGGAAGAGACCTACGGCTATGTGTTCGATGACAAGGTTGAAGGCGGCGCAGGCTACGTTATCACAGCCGACGGCAAGAAGGTAGTTGCCAAGGAAATGGACGTTCAGGCTGCATGGGATATCCAGTCTGTAACCGAGTGATAGATAATATCCATCAGTCTGATCCTGGCTTCCACGGAAGCCCAGGCAATATGGGGAGTGATGATCACATTATCCTCACCCATAACCTCTGCAAGAGGATTATCCTTTTGCATGGGTTCAACAGATAAGACA
>JAILEN010000191.1 GCA_024687655.1 Lachnospiraceae bacterium
TTTCGGATTATGTACTTGCCGACTACGGTACGGGAGCCATCATGTGCGTGCCTGCCCATGATGACCGTGACTTTGAGTTTGCCAAAAAGTTTGATATTCCCATCATCCAGGTCATTGCCAAGGATGGTGAGGAGATACAGAATATGACAGAGGCCTATACCGACGCCGTGGGTACTATGATAAACAGTGGTGACTGGAACGGCATGGAATCCGCGGTACTCAAAAAGGAAGCGCCTCACATGATAGAAAAGGCCGGACTGGGCCGGGCCACAGTCAACTACAAGCTTCGTGACTGGGTGTTCTCCCGTCAGAGATATTGGGGAGAGCCCATTCCCATCGTTCACTGCGATGACTGCGGATGCGTGCCCGTTCCCGAGGACCAGTTGCCGCTGCTTTTGCCCGATGTGGAGTCCTATGAGCCCACGGGTACCGGGGAGAGTCCCCTGGCGGCCATTGACGAGTGGGTCAACTGCACCTGCCCCAAGTGCGGCAAGCCCGCTAAGCGTGAGACCAATACCATGCCCCAGTGGGCCGGATCATCCTGGTATTTCCTGCGCTATGTGGACAGCAAAAACGACAAGGAACTGGTTTCCAAGGAAAAGGCTGACAAGTATCTGCCCGTTGATATGTACATAGGCGGCGTTGAGCATGCGGTACTTCACCTTCTCTATGCCAGATTTTATACCAAGTTCCTTTACGATATAGGAGTTGTTGATTTTGAGGAGCCCTTTACCAAGCTTTTCAATCAGGGCATGATCACCGGAAAGAACGGTATCAAGATGTCCAAGTCAAAGGGTAATGTGGTATCTCCAGACGAGCTGGTGGAGGATTACGGATGTGATTCACTCCGTCTCTATGAGCTTTTCGTAGGACCTCCCGAGCTGGATTCCGAGTGGGATGACAGAGGTATCGACGGAGTATACCGTTTCCTGGCCAAGCTCTGGAAGCTGGTGGACGCCCACAAGGATGACGATATCGAGCCCACAAAGGAACTCATCCGTGAGCGCCACAGACTGATCTACGATATCACCACACGTCTGGAGAGCTTCAGTCTCAATACAGTGGTTTCCGGTTTCATGGAGCATTGTAACAACCTGACTGCTCTTGGCAGAGATGGCGGTATCGACAAGGAGACTCTGACCACCTTTGCAGTCCTTCTGGCACCTTTTGCCCCTCATATCGCTGAGGAGCTCTATGAGGTACTGGGCCACAGCGAGTCAGTGTTCAGGGTAGGATGGCCTGTATATGACAAGGCTCTTATGGAGTCTGATGAGATCGAGATCGGAGTGCAGGTGTCCGGTAAGATGCGCGGTACCATCTCCATTCCCAAGGACTGCTCCAAGGAGGATGCTATTGCCGCTGCCAAGGAGATGCTGGGTGACCGTCTCACCGGGAACATCATCAAAGAGATATATGTGCCCGGAAAGATCGTGAATATTGTAGCTAAGTAAATTATTAATCCGACCTCGCTGTAATTTGAGGGTTTTTATGAAAAAAATAGCTTCTCTATTTCTAGTATTAATATTAGTTTTTTCTTTAACCGCATGTAATTTCAGCAAGCCTGCACCTCTTCCAGAGGTGGAGGAATCGGTTGAAGAAGATACAGCCGCCATAGAGGACACTATAGTAGAAGCTGAGGAGCCGGAGGTGGGAGAGGAACCTGAGGAGATTCAGGAAACTGCCGAGGTGACTGAAACAGAAGCGCCTGAAGAGGAAGAAGCGGAAGATACCGAGGAGATTTCGGCTGATGAGGATTCTGAGCAGGATGCTGTAGAAAATGAAGTAAACAATACGGGAGCCGTATTAAAGAACAGCATGATCGATCCCTCCACAAAGGACAATACTGCTTTAAGCTGGGGTTTTGGCGGTCAGAGGGATGAGCTAAACCGTCCCATGCCGGCCATCAATGCTCAGAACAAGTACGGTTCCCTGGGAGCGGACTTTATCTTTAAAACGAAAAAGAAGCTCATTTTTCTGACCTTTGATGAGGGCTATGAGAACGGCTATACTCCTCAGATACTGGATACTCTCAAGAAAAAGAAGGTAAAGGCTGTATTCTTTGTAACCAAGCCCTATGCAGAGTCCAATCCTGATCTGGTACAGCGGATGATAGACGAGGGACATATCGTGGGCAACCATTCGGTGCATCACCCTGCGGATGGACTTCCGGCCCATGATACGGACTACCAGACCAATGAGGTTATGGAGCTGCACAAATATATCAAAGATAACTTTGACTATGAGATGTATCTGTTCCGTTATCCGGCAGGGATATATTCCGAGCGATCTCTGGCAATAGTCCAAAACTGCAATTATCGTTCTGTTTTCTGGAGCTTTGCCCATGCGGACTGGGATCCGGACAAGCAGCCTGATCCTGCTGCGGCGTTAAAAAAGCTGGAGGAAAATCTTCATCCCGGAGCCATCTATCTTTTGCATGCAGTATCAAAGACCAATACGGATATCCTGGGCAGCTTCATAGATGATGCAAAGGATAAGGGAT
>JAILEN010000001.1 GCA_024687655.1 Lachnospiraceae bacterium
TTCTGGCTATGACAGAAGCTTCATCTGGTTGAAGTCATCTCCGATGACTTCTTCAGGCTTCTGGCTATGACAGAAGCTTCATCTGGTTGAAGTCATCTCCGATGACTTCTTCAGGCTTCTGGCTATGACAGAAGCTTCATCTTAAACCCAAAAAAACACCGGACCAAAAGGTCCGGTGCAGTGTAAAACCATCTTTACTTCTTAACAGTCTGGAGCATCTCAGCAATGCTGGTAACAAACTGTACAAGGGGCTGGGTCTGGATCATGATCTTGCCGGGGCCGGTAACTACTGTATTGAACAGTCCCTCGCCGCCGAAGAGTATGTTGCCAACGCCCTTGATCATAACGATATCAATGGATACTGTGGAATCACACATTACCAGATATCCTGTATCAATGGTCATCTTCTCGCCTGCAGCCAGATCATACTCTACACAGCCGCCGTCGATCTCGATGAGAGCATCTCCTGAGCCGGAAAGCTTGTTCATGATGAAGCCCTCGCCGCCGAAGATACCTGAACCGATCTTCTTCTGGAAGAAGATGGAAAGGTCAACGCTCTCGTCCATAGCCAGGAAGGATCCCTTTTGAACGATAATGGGATGATCGGGAGTGATGGCGATCTTTCTGATCTCACCGGGTGAATGTGCGCCGATGGAAAGAATACCGGGTGACTCTGCTACGTAGCGGTTCATGAAAAGTGACTCGCCTGAGAAAGCACGGCCGAGCATCTTGCCAAGGCCGCCGCCGGTGTTGGTCTCCATCTTAACGCCACCGTTCATCCATGCCATAGCTCCGGTTTCGCATCTGACTGCTTCTCCGGTACCAAGATCACAGATTGCTACAGGAAAGTTTCCCCCTTTGATCTCACATTTCATAGATTTCTCCTCCTTTGAAAAAAAATAATTGGTTATAATCTATGACATCCATGAACACAAAGAAGGGTCTGTACAGATCCTTCTCTGCGTTTTGGATGACAATAGATCCATTGAGAATATCGGTAACTGCTCTCAGGTGTCGTCGCCTTAATCTACCACATCAGATGGCGTATCCTGCTCAACCTTGACAGTAGTGTTGGTTTCAGTATTGGTGACAGTGGCGCCACTGGAGTCTAAAACATTACGGTTCTTATTCTCTTCATATTTTTTCTTTACCGTAGCCTTATCAAACCTGGGTGTACCCTTGGCTTTTTCGATACTTTCGATAAGAGTGTTCGCCTGCTTGTAGTACTGATCCAACTTAGTGCAATAATCATTCCACAGGTTGTTTTGCTTATCGTATTCTATCTTGGCTGCATTATACGCCTCTTCATTTGCGGTAGAACCATCATTCTTATACTTGGCCTTGGCAGAGTTGAGATTAGTCTCAGCCTTGTTGAGGGCATTTCTGAGATCCGTAGGATCAGCAAAATTATCACTCACAAGATTGAACAGTGTAGTATTCATACTGTCGATGATACCGCTTGCCAATGTATTATACGTCTTATCTACCTGGGCCTTTGTATATTCCGGAGTGCCATGGTACTTGGCCAGCTTGTCGATGTCAGCCTGGATCGTGTTGTAGGTGTCAATTATATACGTCGCATAGTTCTTGCCCTTCATATCGACCTTCAGGTTCTTAAGAACAGTCTCGGGCTGCAGGTTAGCATAATTCTTCTTGATGGCCTCATTGATCTCCTTGATCTTGCTCTGACGCTCCTCTTCTACCTCCTGTACCTTAGCCCATGCGTCATCACAGCTGTCGGTGTACTCATCCCTGTCCTTTTCATCCACGGCATCCGATTTTTCAAGGATCTTGCCAATGTATACAGAATAGTCGTAGACAGCCTTGGTCTTGTTGTAGTAGGCATCGGTAAGAGACTCTGCAGTGATATCGGACATCTTGATCTTCTTGCCTGCATCACCCGTAATCTTCAATGTAAAGAACAGCGCCCTGTGATATCTGCCCTTGAAGCTGTCACCATAGCCTGCCTTCTTGAGGGTCTTGACGGAACTCTCCACAACCGTGCAAAGTGCCTTGTACTCATCCAGCTTGGCAGTGGTAAAGATAGTCTCGCTCTTGAACTCGTACAGCTTGCTGATGGTCTCATCGAAAGGAATTAGAGCCTCCTCAGCTACCTTGATGGCATCGCTCTTGTACTTCTCCTCTACCTCCTTCTTGATATCACTCATCCTCTTATTGGCGGATTCTTTTCTGGCGGCGGTAGCAGTATCGTCCTTTATTACATTATACTCACCCACGTACTCGGCCGCAAGCTGTTTAATGTATTGCTCCGTATACTTGTCCAATTCCTCAACATTGTACTTGATGCCGTCACCCAGAGTCTTGTCGTATATTCCCGGCATCTTCTCGGTGATACGGATACGGTCAGCCATGGCCTTGAGGTCCTCGGGCTTGGTGGTGGGATCCTTGAGCATCTCTTCGTATTTAGCCACATCCTTGTCATGCTCTGCACGCAGGGAGGCTGACGACATGAGGAGCTCCAGAGAATAATTGAGTTCATTGAGGTGCTGCATGGCATAGGCTATGGACTTGGCATCAACAGCCATACCCAGTGCCTTAAGAACCTCGGCAGCAGCGTCACGCTTTTCCTGCTCCTCTGCAAGACGGGCCGCTTCTGCCTCCTCCTCGGCACGCTTCTCTGCTTCTATCCTCTTCTGCTCAGCCAGCTTGGCAGCATCCTCCTCGGAGATATCATTGTAGATCTCCTTGGTCTTGGTGTCGAAAAATGCCTTACCGATCAAGTCATTTTGAGCATCATAAAGTTCAATATATGTACTGTCCAGATCGTTCTTCAAAAAATTGAGATAGGTAAAGGTATTGTCAATGGGAACCAGGCGGTCTGAAAGTATGTACTTGCCGTCATTGAGGCAGAGCTTGTAAAAGGCTGCATCATTGCCGTTCTCATACTCGTTGCGGACCTGCTCCTGATCCATATTAAGTGTCAGCACCATCATGTCTGTAGCAGTATCATCACTGACCACGAACTTGCCCAGGACGTGGGCATTGAGATTTTCCTCATATCCTACGGTGATATTGAGGGGTCCCTGGAACACTGAAGGCTCGATGACACACTCATCTATAAAGGTCTCACCATTGTATACACGGATAGTACATTCACCCAGATCTTTAGTCGAAAGCATCAGATGCCGCAGGTTCTCTCCCACCTGGGTCCTCTCACCGATCTTGTTGCCATCACAGTAGAGCTCAAACTGATCGATCTTGATACCGGTCTCTGCCTCGAAATCGTCAGGCACATCAATGGTAAGTAAAAACTCCTGGGTATCGATAATGGGTCTGATGATATAGATACAACCGCGACGTATGACAGGTGTAAGTGAGATCGCCTCAGTATCGGTCTGAGCAGCGCCCTCAAAGAACTTGGACACACCGCCGCAGGTGGTACGGTCAAAGGAATACAATGTCTCCGAAAACTCGGATAGTGCGCTGGCCGCATCATCCTTGAGGGAGTTGAACTCACTCTCCTCTGTCTCGAACTCATCGGCTGTCAGCTCGCCCAGAAGATATCTGATCTCATCAATGCCCAAAAGCTTTTCAGCCTTGACATAAGCCTTGTTGGCAGCCAGATATGTCTTACGGGATGAGGCGTAATTATTGTAGGATTCGTAAATGCTGTTGTAGAGCTCGCTCTTGGCATTCTCCAGATCCTTTCTGGCAGCCTCATAATCCAAAGCAGCAGAATAAAGGACATAAGGATCGTCCTGAACATAACGGATACCGTCGATCTCACCCTTCAGCCACTCCTTGGGGATCTTGATAAACCAGATCTTATAGCTGCCCTGCCAGGGCAAATCTATGGCCTTTAAAAATTCGTCATAATCTCTCTTGAATGCCTTTTTGGGGATCTTGACCCCGTCAAGAGACTGCTGTACATAGGTCTCGATCTTGGAGATATTGTCAGGATAGGTCTTCTTCATCAGATCAAAATTGATCTGAAGGGTAAGCAAAGCCTCATCGTTGGCCAGCTGAGCCTCGTATACGGATGAATCGTCATCCAGGGCATAGGAATAGAGATACTCTAAAATATCACGATCCATATTGGCTGTAATGAAAGCATCCTCAAAGAAGAAGTTGGTGGTACAGTCAAAATTGATCAGTGTGGAAAGCTTTTTCTTGGAGGTCTCAAAATCGGACTTAGCGTTGATAAGCTCGGTCTCACAGTTCTCCAGGCGCTTCTGGGCATTCTCCAGCTTGTCCTGAGCAGCCCTGACCCGTGCCTTAAGTACCCGGGGAGATACCTCCACCTCATTACCCTCGGCATCAGTCTCTGTAACACCGCCCTCTTCAAGTGCTGCCGTACCGAGCTTGACCTTGACCTCCAGTTTATTGACAGTGGACTGAAGCTTTTTACGTCTGGCTGTAAGGCGCTCCACCTCATCATTGGCTGTGATGATCTTGATATAGGTATTGGAAACCTTTTCATTGGAATCCAACTCGATCTCGGTGATCTTGTGCTTTAATAAGGTGATCTCGTTCTGAAGCTGGGTGGGCTTGAACTTGAACTCAAAAGCCTCCGCTTCGTTGGGCTTGGTGGGAAGCTTGATATTGAAGATAGGCGACCAGCGGAGCGTACCCATGCTGCGCTCGCGCTCACGAAGGGAACGCACTGCGGACTGCATCTTGGCGGTCTTGGCATCGATCTTCATGTCTACAGCCTCGATCTTTTCACTGGTGGCTACCGCAAGGGTCTTGCAGGCAGAAAGACGAAGCTTTTTCTTGCCCTGACCGGTGTCAGCAGAAAGACGCTGCTTGAGCTTGTCAGCCTCAGACTGATACTGCTCAGCATAGTTACTCTTGGGAACAGCCTCCTCTTCCTTTTCATCACTGCCAAAAAGAGACTTACCGTAACTTAAAGCCGCATCCAGAGCGTATGCACGACTGGGGATCAAAAAAGAAAACACCAGAACAAGCGCAATTATCCTTTGCGCTGTACTGGTGAATCTGTGCAGTTTTTCTCTTCTTCTTTTACTCATGGTGACATTATACTATAAAATCTGCAACAAGTGTGCAACAATCTGTGAATTATTTTGCATCGCCGGCTTTTGTCTTTTTGATCACCAGTTCAAAGTGTCTGCCAAGCTCTTCGGTTTCAACCCCCACAGTATCCAGAAGCTTCTTTGAGGTGTCATTAATGGTCTGCATCAAAACCCTGGTTTCATCAGGATAAATATCCATGGCCCTCATCACCGCATCATGAAGAGCCTTCATAAGATAGGTAGGCGTGTTCATGCAGTTGGCCACACCGGATACCAAAAGGCTTCCATCACCCGTTTTTTCAATGGCGATATATGCCTTTAGGCCATCACTTTGGGTATAGATTATGCTGCTTTTTTTGTCCACGGTGGGGCTTAAAAATCCCTTTTCCGGGATGGGCAGCCCCATCTTTTGTGCCTGTCTTTGCGCATCCGCAAGGATATTATCATCAACCTCCGAAAATGAAGGCAAAAGATCATCCCCGTAATCCCGCATAAATAATCCGGAATCCAAAAGCTTTCCAATGGTGGTGCCGTATACACTCCTGCCGGCATCTAAAACTCTTGAAAACCCGTATTTTTCCAGCATCTCGCAAAGAACCTCATGTTCCTCTGCAGATATGACAAGATCAACAGATATCATGCCGGCAAAGGGCGCAGTCATCTCCACAAGAGCATCTAAAAGAGCTCTTCCTATCCCCTGTCTCCTGAAATCGGGCGCCACATAAAAGGATATGATCTCAAAATGCTGCCCCACTACATATCCGCAGACAGCGGCGCAGGCAGTGTCATCCTTCACATATCCCAATCCCACCACAGGTTCACCTGCACCTATGAGCACCCTGGCGTTTGAGAGGAGAAAAGGCGTAAAGTGGCTCATGTTCTCCGGAGTGATCAGGCATATATCCTCCATATAATTATTATCTGACATATTTCCCCTCCTATCTGGTCAATCTTTCATATACACGCATGGCGCTTTCAGCGTCAGTCTTGCCGATGACATCCTGAAGTCCTAAAACACCCAGCACCACCTTGGAAACATTTCTGGTCTCTTTAAGCGGATTATAATTCGTAGCAGAGAACATCAGTGCATGTACCATCTGGAAGCCTGTAAAGGTCACTAACTCCTCCTCGGTCTCGAAGCCTCTGGCTGTCTGGACCAGCTTGGCATTGCTCATAGCGACCACCCGGCCCTTTAATCCGCTCAATCTGCTAATGTTTTTACGCATGGGCATAGCCTGATAGCTTCCGGCACCGTTGTAATATTCTTCCATTCCCTTATGATCCGCTATGCAGTGATGGATGAATTTTATAAGCTTTGCAGCTTCCTTTACTACTTCCTCCAAAGCCTTTCCTGCAACCTCATTGCCAAGTACATCCCCTGCGATCCTGACTGCGGTCCCTGCAATATCTCCGGAGTTTAGGATGATATCCTCCTTTTCCCTGTCTTTGGCAAATCTGGACGAAAGATCTGTCAGCCCCTGATTCGTCTTTCTGGCACGCTGGAACACCTCCCACTGCTGGGCGCTTTGGGTCCTGATATTTGTGGATATATTCTCGTCATCCTTTTTTCTGTCCAAAAGCGCCTGGACGGAAGCATCGTCAAGCTCCTTCATGTTCTTGGTGGCTGCATAGATATTCTTTATCGCCACGCCGCATTTTACTCCATCGGAAATATAACCGGTGACTGTGTCCCCGTTATCCTCCCAGAAATCAGTAAACTTTTTACCCAGATCCATGATCTCTTTCTGCTTCGGTATCCATGACATCAGTGAATCCAGATCACCGACAAGATTATCAAGCCCCGTTTCCAAAGTATCCTTTTTATCATCGTAGTAATTACTGAGCTTGGTGTAAAAGCCCAACACAAAGCCTGTGATCTTCTCTCCCAAAAGCTTTGATACCATTTGCTGGTTTTCAGCATTAAGGACGTTGTTATCAAGATCTCCCTTCTTTTCATCATAATCGCCGATTTTTTCAAAGACATCCCTGATACCATCTATCAGCTCTTTCGTAATGTCCTCTTTCTCAGGCAGATCGATACCTTCTCCCTCCAGGATCTTTTGAAGAGGTGTTTTTTCTATTTCTTCGGGTTCTTTTAGGGGCTCTAATTCTTCTTTTACATCCTTTACGGCATCCTTTACGGTAAAGAAAAGGGAGGTCATCTCCTTAAGGAAGCTTCTTTCCTCATCTTCTTCCTCATCCTGCTGTTCCTCGTCCTGCTGCTCTTCCTCTTCTTCCTCCTCGTCCTCTTCTTCCTCGGCCTCTATATTAAGCCTGGACAATACTCCATTGATCTTGTTCATGGAGTCAACGGAAAGTATATATGCTGCAACATCCTGAAGCTTGTCCACAGGCAGCTTCTCCACAACCCTGTCTCCTGCCTCCTTGGCAACAAAACGGGTGAGACGGCTTCCGGTATTATGGATATTGGTCCTCATATAGGAAACATCCATGGACATACGTCCTGCAGATGAGATATCACCTAATCCACGCTGCAACTCCCGAGCTCCCTTGGTCATATCCATCTCTGTCTTTGCCCTGTGGACCATCTGAAGTGCCCTGGCAAAAAGCTTCCAGTCTATGGCTGTTTTTCTCTGGAACAGATACATCCTTTCCCCGGCCATATACTTTTTAATATCCAGCTTCGGATCAGCATAATCCATGCTGTCGTCGAACTGAGTGGACAAAAGAGAAGTCATGGCGTTATAGATCGTATCCTCTTTCATGGTCATATGGGCGGCTCCGCCGGTGGAATCGATGAACTCGTCTATCAGGGCGTTTCGGCCCTCAGGATTGACATAGTCCCTCTCTCCTCTGCCGATGAGATTCCAGTACAGATTGACCTTTGAAATATCCAAAACATCCCTGTGCTCAAGTGCTCTGAAGAAAAGCGCCTTTTCCTCTTTACTGAGGGCAAAGTATCCTGCCATAATGGCTGCATGATCATCCCCCTCGGAGCCCTCGGGGAAATCCTTTTCGGCGAAAGCCATGAGCTGGGCCTCAAAAATCATCGTGTCGTATTCCTTTTTTTCATGTTTCTTTGCATAATCTTCAACGGACTCAAGGCCCTTGATCTGCTCCGCATTGCCCACTACATTGATGAATTGACGCTGATTTATCTTTCTCTGATTCTGTTCATTTGTAATCTCATTTAAGAAATCCAGTCCGTGTTCTATGAGCTCCCAGTCAAAGGTAGTCTCTCTGGAAAGTGAGTGCTTATCAAAATCCTCCTCCGTTATCTCACGGCCGGAGAAATCCACATTGTCACGAAGCTGGAAGCTGAGTAAAGACATCAGGGCTCTCTTCATATGATTAGGTCTTTCCGCACGCTTGCGCATAGTGTCCAAGTCCAGATCATCCATGAAGAGCTCTTTTACAGCCTTGCGCTTTGCTTCATCTACATGACCTATGACCTTACGATGAGCGTCCTCAGCCTCCAGCTGTCCTGTTGAAAAGTCCAGAGCTGTCCTGTTCTGCAATACCTGGATGAGCTTCCAGAAGCCGTCCTCTGCAACAAGGTCTTCTACCCGCTTCATGATCTTTTGGACATCCTTATCCTTTGACGACTGAGCTTCTTTCTTAAGTGCTTCAAACAATCCCTGGGGGGTACGAAGCTCCTGTTTATCAAGCTCCTTAAGCTGAGGCTTACCGGCAACCTGATTGGCAGCATAGATGGAGGTCTTGCTGTCGTCTAAAAGGCTCTTGTCTACCTCCTTTTCCTCTATGTTCTTCTGCCTACGCTCGATCATAAGCTGGGTAAAGGTCATGGCTTCATCGAACACATCTTTATTGTATTCCAGCTTGCCTGAGGTCCCGGTCTTGTCCTTTACAAGCTTTCTTAAAGCCATATCATAATCGATAAAGCCCTCGATATTCTCTCCGCCCAGATAGCACTTGGCAGCCGTGGTGACCGCTTCCTGGAGCTTTTCTTTTTCCTCCCTGTTTTTAAGCAAAGCAGACGTACCCTCATACAGGGAAGATCCACCCTCCGAGGCAATGGTGAGCGCCAGTGCAAAAAGCTTCTTTTCCTGGACTGAAAGCTTATCGTATTCTTCCTTGTCCCATGGACATTTTTCTCCACGGATGAGAGCATCCAGATCGCGGCTTGTCTTCTGACCCTCTATGGCCTTTTGCTCTCCGTATGCATCATCATAGGTTACCGAATTCGTCGTGTTATACAGATACTGTCTCTGCGCTCTGTCATTGACGAGACCCTCTATCTTTTTTCTGAATTTTTCCTTGAACTTGTCTACATCAAAGGCCTCGGGATTTGGATCAGACTTGCTCTTTTCATTTTCCTGGACAACCTGGATTAGGTCTGAAACAAAGTATTCCTTGAGTCCTGTAAGATAACGTCCGTAATCCGTTCCCTCTCCTGCGTTAACCTCTTCATTCTTCTCAAGGACCTCTTTGTACAAGGGCACCATCACATCCTCGAGGAACAAAAAGTCCTTTTTACGCCTGAGTGTCTCAGAAAAACGTTCCATTTCAATGGGTTCCATGGCAAAGAACTCCATCCTCATCCTGGCAGCATATATAGCATGTTCGCGTTTTACCACAGGATCCTCAACCTGGAGCTTTTCCAGGTCAAGTATGGCAGAATATCCCTGCTCAAAGAGTTTTTGTTTTTCCAAAAATCTCTCGTTGTCCTTGAAGTCCGCATCAGTATTTGTTTCATGTCCCAAAAACAGTGTGTACTGTTCTCCATGACGGTAAAACCAGGCAATAAAGCATTCCTGCTTATCCTTTGAATATCCCTCGTTATCACTGAAGACCTTAAGCCGTGACAGAAACTGATGATCATCCAAAAGCTCTTTTTCTATGGCATCATCGCCATCATCTGCGCGGTCGCTATGCATGAGTGACTGATACTTCTCCAAAAGGCAGGTGTATACAAAGGGATCCATGCCCTCCTTGCCTACTATCTTGTCAAGCTCCTCATCGTGGTCTTTAAGCTCCTCGGTATCATTATCCAGATGCGCATCGGATCTGCCCGCCAAAAGAACGGATCTGGATTTCATCAGCTTATCAAACTCCTCAGCAGATAGTCCCATATTGAAGTAGTCTGTGGACTTTTCCACGCCCTTTATCTTCCTGTCGCGTATCCTCCTTAGATATTTGCGCTCCTTTTTAAGGGCTTCTGCGCTCTTTCTTTCCTGCTTTTGTTCCTTTGCATGGAGCTCCTCCATATACTCATAGAAGTTCGCCACCAGCTTATCTGCCTCATCTTTTCGAAGAGGCTGTTTTGTCTTTTCAGCTCCCTTAAGCTTCGGCAGATCCTTGGCATGGATGAACACATACTTGCTGTACATCTTCTCAACAGCTTCTTTCGACATGCCCAGCTCCTCCGGAACCTCGACCTCGTCAAAGGCTGCCTTTATCTCCTTGGCATATTCCTTCTGCCTGGCACTGATCGTCTCAAGTTCCTTCTCTAATGTTCCCTGCTTGTATAGCATCTTAAAGGATGCTCCCTTCTGGGAATAAAGAAGGGCAACATAAGTAAGGGGATCCATTTTGCTGTCTTCACTTACTTCACCAAAATTGCTTTCCCATGCGTTATTGATATGCTCTTCTATGGATCTTCTGCCCTCGATCTTGTATTTCATGAAATCATTGCTTAAGTACTCCGTAAGCTTTTTGGCATACTCGTCCACCTTCTTAGCCCTGTGTCTTTCAAGATGGCCCTCTGATAACTTACCCTTATCGGTCTTTTTATCCCATCTTATAAGGGATTTCAGTACGGTATCATATTTTTCAGCCAGATACTGATCAAGCACAAATTCCGGAATATTGCTCTTTTTTGCAGCATCCATAAGGACACCCACGGTATCATTAAGACGCTCCACATATATGTCAAAGGCTTCATCATCTTCAGTCTGAGTGATCTGCTGCCAGACTTCAGGATCCTGCTTTAACCTGTCAATGACAGGCAAAAGCTTTCCTCCGTCAAAGCTTTGAAGCTTCTTTGTACGATCTGTCACTCGCTGATGGACAGCCGCTGCCTTCTCAGCAAGGCCCTTTCGCTTACCTGTGGTATCATGGAGTGACTTGATATACTGTTCGAAGCCTGTCATGGTATAAGCCCAGTCATCATCACTGCCGGTGCACATCACCTTGTGCAGACGCTTACGGTAGGCTTTTATCTCCTCTTTGGTAAGATGCATATCCTCTGCGACAAGAGTGTTTTCCAGGTCGATATAGCGCGCCCGATATTTTTCTCCCAAAGGAGCGAGACCCTTTTGGTATTTTTCCGTTTCGTATTCCAGGAAAGAATCTGCGCCGGCGCAACCCGTGGATAACAGCTCCACATCCATACCCATAAGACTGATCTCATGGATGATATCATCAGCGGAGATTGTTCCCATTTCCATATATGCAGGCAGCTCGACGGCACCCGGCTCAAAGACCTTTTTTATCGCATCCTTGATAAGCTTCCTTACCTCTTTTTGTTCTTTTGATTTAAGGGATTTGTCATAAAATGCTGCCAGATTTGCGGCGCACTTAGCCGCTGTACCATTGTCCTCTAAGATTTCCCATACCTTTCTGGCATACCTGGTCCTGCGCTCTCTTTCCGTAATATCGTATTTACCCTGTAAAAGGAAGCGGTCCTTACCTTCCACCTTTTTATACTGATAAAAGATCTCCCTGTCAGTCTCCTCCACATCCTCTGTAAAGAGGGCAAGAGCCCGTGACTCTTTATTCTGCTTTTCCAAGGCCCTGGCTTTTTCATCAGCTTTGGAGGGTTTGGTTACCGGTTTGCTTGTCTCTTCTGTTTTTTTCTGAACCTCAGTTGTTTCTGTGGTCTTCTGTTCCAGTCTCTTCTTTTCCTTATCCTGAAGCTCCGTTATAAAGGCGGGATCCTTATCAAGCAGCTCCTTCATGGCTTTCACCCGGTCTTTTCCCTGGGCAACTTTCTTCCATCCCTCATCCTTCATCAAAGCTGCTGAGATGGCATTCATATATTCATCCAGCATGGGCAGCTTGTAGGAATCCATAAGTGACTTCAGATCGCTTTCCATATATACACTGTCGGGAGAAACGAACACCAGGTATTTGAGCTCACCCTTGATGGCCGCAGTGATCCCTCGCCTGTCAGAAAATACCATCCTGTAATCAAGCGCCTTTTCAATATCTGCCATAACTTTTTCCCGACTAAGAGGAGAAACAGATTTTTCCACTTCTGCCTTTAATATGCCACGATATTCTTCTTTTCTGTGTATTAATGCATTTTTCTTCTTTTCGAATATTGCATCCTGAGGCTCCATCACCAGTTTTTCAATCAGATTAACTCCGCCCGGGATCTCAAAGCATGATGCAGGCAGGATTTCCTTCAGGGAATTGTAACGTCCCGTCCATTTTTCAAACTCTCCCTCTTCTCCTGACTTATAGGAAGACATCCTGTCCCTGGCACTTTGCGCAAAAGCCTCAGCGTCGGTTATAAGCATGCTCTTCTTGTCAGATCTGAGCATTTCAGCAAGCTTCTCCTCCAGCTGGGGAAGACCCATGGTAAGGCTGTCCCGCACCTCCTGGCTCTTCACTAATGTATTGATATAACTCAGGTTATCATGTACGGCATCATTGATCGTCATGATATCTGCAAAGAAGTTATCATCTTCTTCACTGTTGATCTCGTACTTATCCTTGTACTGCTCCCAGATGATATCTGCATAATCGGCAAGCTCCCACTTGGCTGCATGCTCGTCATCATTCTTAGCATCAGTCTTACCTGTTTTGATAAAATCAAGCCGCCTGTTTAAGATCTCCTCTTTGGTCCTTTGTTCCTGCGCAGCTTTGGCTGCTCTGTCTATGGCATCGGGATTTGCCGCCGCTGCTTGACGTCTCGCCTGCTCCCTCTGCTCTGCTTCCACATATTCTTTTATAAGCTGATAGCGGGCAGGATTTGTATGTTCGAGAGCGGCGATCTGCTCCTTGCTCATGCTGTGGATGGTAGCACCCAGGTTCTCCTCAAAGAGTACAGCCTCAGCGTCCTTCTGTGCCTGAAGAACATGACTGAGCTCCTCGAAGGACTCGGTTGCCGCTGCTACGTGATCGGTGTTCTTATACTTGTAGCCCTCAGTTCCCTCACTGACGTTTTTCAGATTCACATAGGTCATGTTTTTAAGGGAGATACCGTTCTTTAATAAAATATTGGAAATATGCTTTTGAACTGGTACTGCTATGGATAGTATCCTGGTAGAAATGACGCCGCGCTCAAGCTCGTCCATCTCATAAAGGGATGCACGACCCTCCTCACTTATGAAATAGTTCCTTGCGGCTATGAGGTTCTGTGAATATTTAGCAAGCTGTTCAACATGGGACATGATATAGTCCTCAGTAAGCATGCTCTCATCGAGATTTATCTCAAGAAGTTCATTTACGATCTGCTGTTGGAATTCTTCGCTCTGTTCTCCAAAGTTATAATCATTGAGTCCATAGGATTCCCGCTCACCCTTGATCTTTTCAAGTGCCATGGCAGCATAATATACGCTGATATCCGCGTCAGGGATATGTGAACGTGCTTCCTTTATTTTCTTTTCCAGCTCCTGCTTTTCCTTCCAGGAAAGCTCTCCCGGCTCCAACACCTGGTTGGCAGTACCATCTGCCGTGGATGAGATCTTTTTATCCTTTTGCAGGGCACGGCAATGATCCAAAAGCTCAAAATTGCGCTGTGCATCACGCACAGTACGATAAGAGATCTCCTGGTTCTCAGGCATGTAATTTTTCAGGAATCTTTCAATTTCCTGTTTTTCTTTTTCATCGACACGAAGATCAAACTGCTGCTTGGATTTGTCCTTTAACAAACCTGTAGTGAAAAACTCAGACATAATTCTCTCCCCCTTATCCTATGGTTTTCACGATTGTTCTTACAGATATTTTACAAACTCAAGTCTCTTTCCTCTGATGGCATCTTTAGCCAACTTTTCGACTAAAAGCCCTGTTTTTTCAAGCACGATGGGTACAAGTATCTTCTGATCGTCTCCATATTTTTTCTTTATCTCAAAAAACGCCCGACCCAGCATGGCAGAAAGCGCCATCCTGTCAGCCACGTATGCACAATCCAGTATCAGGTATTGACCCTTTTTCGATAAGAGCAGGGTACCGCAGGGCTTATCATCCTTCATGCAGATCAGGCTCTCATCAACAAGATAATCAGCCCAGTTTATGTACATGCCCACGGGAACCGGTCTGGCATCTTCACGTATCATGTTATCCAGCGCTTCCTTTGTGCCCTCATCCGCCGATGATACCAGGATACACTTCATGCTCTGTGCAGCCTTGGCAAGAAACTGCTGCTCCTTTTCCCTAACCTGATTGAGGGAAAACTCGTAGACATTACCCAGAGTCTCCCTGACCCTGAAGCCGCACATCATCAGCGCCTGTCGAAACAGATCCTTGTCTCCTACCTCATCCTCATGGATCTCAAAGAACACGCCATTGACATCCTTGCCATAACGCTTCTTTTCCGCCATGATAACGGACTCTATCACGTAAGCCTTTTCTATGGGCAAAACATCCTGATCAAAATATCCGAACCATACAAGCTCCAGCCATCCGTCAATAAAATAGGTGATAAATACCGCACGTGGGACCTCTTCCGTCCTTAATACATCCACCAAAACACCGGCATAGAACTTGTTTAGCTTGATCTGCTTCATATAGGTGTCAGGGATCATGCCCTCATACTGTGCCAGCTGGTCTCTGAAGATCTTTCTGCTAATAAACATAAAAATCACTCCTTTCCATGACTATCTCAGACAGCATCTTTCTGACATCCTTTTCCGTATTATAGTAGCTTAGCATGGGAAGCAGTCCCTCTAATGTCTCTGTCGCCTCCTTTATGGTCTTATCGGGATCCCCTACGATGACCTCAGTAATGGTATAACCTATGATGCTTATAACATCTGATACCACCCACAGATCAAACATCCGTTGTCTGTCCTCCTCTGAAAGGGAGTTAAACTCGCCGGATATTGTGATCCTGTCTACTGCCTTTATCATCTCCCAGGCTTTGGGCAGCACCTTCGACAGGTCATCCAGATCGTGGGTTATGGACAAAAGACACTGGGATTCAAAATGATAGGGATGATCGGTCACATATTGTCTCAGCTCTTCGCCCAGTTCAAATATGGCGCCTATGTCATCCTTGGGAAGCCCCTTGTACTCGTCCTCCTCGGGCTTAATATATCCGGCAATATCCGCAAGCTTTTTACTGCCATCCAGCTCATCGGGATTCTCATGGGATATCACCGTAATCTTGTCAGCAATTATATCGTCCACAGGCTCTCCCAGTAAAAACCATCTGGCGAGGTAATACACTGCCTCTCTCCTGTATAAGAGCCAGCGGAGATTCCTCTCCACCTCGGACATGTATGAATTGAAGGCGCCCTTCAGTATCCGGTTCTCCCATTCATTAAGGGAATCATCCTCAAGCCTCTTGGTGACAGGCTCCAAAAGAGCATCCCTGGCAGCTCTACGCTGTGATGCTTCGATAATGTCCCTGCGGCTTATGGCACGAAGGGCGTCTATCTTTTCACGGCACTTTTCGGCAGCTTCGGCATTTTGTGCTATGAGCTGCTCCAATGCGGGATCCTCTCCCGTCTCATCCGTCTCGATGAGCTCATCTATGCCGTGTTCCTGCCTGATCGCATCAATAAGCTCATAACCTGCATTCTTTCTTTCGACCTTGATCAGGTTCTCGTATTTTTTTCTGTTGCGATAGAACATGGACTGGGCAGTATCGGCTTTTGACCTGTTACCTGTCTCATTCCCATCCTTGTCTACACCACAGCCATTGAAATACGAATCGATGGTCTGTCTGATGAGTACCTTTGCAAACCTGATGATATCATCAAACTTGTGCCCCAGGGAATCAGCGGAAACATCAGCGCTGTCAATGGAGTCAAGGGTATGCATCATGGTGGCAACGGACTTGGCAAAGGCAATCTGTCCTGATGCAGTAGGAGGGGGATCCATGAACTCATTTCCTGTCAGTTCGTAAAAAGACAGTCCCTCAGGATACCTCTCATAGGCACTTTTAACCTCCGCTATCATATCGGGGTTAAAATGCCCTCTTTGTGACATGCTCTTTAGATCAGACGAAACCATGTATCGTCTTTTTTTCACCCAAAATATATCGTTTTTGTCTCTGGAAGTAAGAATGTGATCATCCATAACTCTCTCTCCCTTATGGTCCCTGCAGACCATTCCCCATATCTTTATAACATAATAACAGCAACAACAGTGCAACAATGAAATTATACTTCTAAAGGGTGTAAATGTATAGGTGTTTTCAACAGATACTGCCGTCTGAAATGGTTATCACCCTGCCCGCATTTTTAACAGCTGACATCCTGTGTGCCACCACTATACGTGTGACACTTAGTTTTTCAAGTTCGGACATGATCTGATCCTGCATCTCATCATTTAGTGCCGAGGTGGCCTCGTCCAGGATCAAAACCTCAGGCTTATGGGCCACAGCCCTGGCAATAAGTATCCTCTGCTTCTGTCCTCCGGATACATCTGAACAGTTTTCCGCAATGGGAGTGTTCATGCCCAGGGGAAGATCCCTGATCTCATCGGCTATCCCGGCGATCTGCGCTGCCTCCCAGGCATCTGCCTCGGTCAGTTCATTATGCCCTATAACAATATTGTTTAAAATATCATCCCTGAAAAGCTTTCCGTCCTGGATCACGGCACCCATGTTTTTTCTAAGACTCTTTTTGCTTAGGGTCTCCATATCCTTTCCATCGTAGAATATGTTGCCGCTGTCAGGCTTTTCAAGTCCCAAAAGCAGCCGTATCAGGGTGGTCTTGCCGCAGCCCGTCTCTCCCACTATTGCCACATATTCCCCGGCCCTGATATGGAGGGATATGTCCTTTAAAACTGGCCTGTCCTTTTCATATCCGAAGGTGACATTTTTCAGTTCTATATCTCCCTGAAGATTTTCGATGGGTAGCTTATCACTCTCATCCTCAGGCACTGCTTCAAGTATGGGGCGGGCCATCTCATAGATAGGCGGTATGGATGCAAAGGTAAGTCCCGTATCCGACAGAGTCCCGATACCTGATAACAGCCCGCCGTAGGCTATGTTAAAGGCCAGGTAATCGGAAACCTCCACACCGCTTTTTGCCGCCAGATAATAGATGACGAGAGCCCCGAAAAGATTGATGGCCTTGATCATAGCCGGGGATATCTTTAAAAGCAGGGGCAGGTCATATTTCTTTTCGATGGATGCCAGATATGAGCGCTCCCATTTTTTATAGGCTGCCTCCTCGGAACCTGTCTGTTTGATCTTTTCCGCATTCCTGATCATCTCCAGGCTCACGCCGTTTTCCACTGCCTCTAAGGGACGCCGACCGGTCTCCACCCGTTTTTTTATAAGGACTGTAATGATGGAAAGAACTGTTGTGGCTATGATGATGATCAATGCCGGCAGAATGAGCATGGGTGCAAAGTGGACTATACGGGTCACAAACACCAGTGAAGTCAGGGCACTTATCAGACCTGCTATCAGTCCGTCTGAAAAGATATCTCCCAGATCCCCCACTGCAGTCATCATGCTATACAGCTGTCCCGCCTGGAATCTTCTGTAAAATGATATGGGAAGGGACAGCATCCGCTCCATCACTGCTCCCTCCGTAAGCTTTCTGAGACGCAGGTACATGGTGCCTGATACTATGGTGCGGACTGCCTTTATCAACTGGGATATAAACTCCGCTCCAACTATGAATACAGCCACAGCCAAAAGCAACTCCATGCTTTTATATTCCACCACATCGCCGGTTAATAACTTTGTAAACCCGGGCATGAGCATTGAAATGGCTGCAGAAGCTGCCGCCACAAGAATTATTACCGCCACTTCCCAGGGCCGGACATAGCGCAGACGGAATTTCAGTATATCCGAAATATTCAGTTGTCTGTTTGGAAATACTTCCTTGTTCATTATAAGCTCCGGTAATTACAAAGATTCTTCGTCGCTTCGCTCCTCAGAATGACATGGGAATCCTTTATGCTACACAGAATGACATGGGTCCCTGTGTTCCTCAAATGTCATCCTGAGGGCGTATGAAGTTAACACGTTTCACGTGTCAACAACTGCCCGAAGGATCTTAACCTTACGGTCGCAGTTATCGATCGGTCTGTGGGTGACCATGATACAGGTGATACCGCGCTTTTTTATGGCAGCAAGTATCCTCGCCTCCGTTTTGGCATCCAGATTGGCCGTAGCCTCATCCAATATCAGTATCTGAGGATTGACGCACATCGCCCGGGCAATCTCAAGCCGCTGCCTCTGTCCTCCGGAGTACTCCTCGGAAAAAAGCATAGCCTCAAAGCCTCCTCTTTCCATGATATGGTCATATATGGCCGCATCCCTGCAGGCCGCTATCATATCCTCGTCAGTTATGTCCTCATTCCACATCTTCAGGTTGTTCTTTACCGTGTCGGTAAATAGCCTGATATCCTGATCCACTATGGCCACATTTTTAGTAAATGCACTATGCCCTATTTCCGTGATACTCTTTTTATCATAGAAGATGGTGCCCTCCCAGGGGATGTAAGTACCAGTCATCAGCCGAAGCAGCGTGGTCTTGCCGCAGCCGGAGGCTCCGGTTATCACCACGAGAGAGCCGGCATCCACATGCAGATCAAGAGTCCGTATCACCGGCTCCTCAAACCGTGAGTAACCGAAGGTCACTCCTCTGATATCGATCTGCCCGCTTAAGGTAACATCCTCAGCCGATGGCGCTATGGCAACCGGATCATCGGGATACTCCATCACATCCTCTACCCTGTCCATATCAGTACGCATCTCAGACAGTCTCTGCCCCGAAGAGATCAGGGTATCCGCAGGATTCATAAAGCTGCCCAGGTATCCCGAAAAGGCAGTCATGATACCCAGGGTAAACTCTCCCTTTATGGTAAGATACACTCCCAGTATCATCACCACATAGTTGGTGACTCCCGACAAGAGCGCAGGGAAAAATGACAGCCCCGCATCTGCCGCCAGATACCTTTTTTTGCCGTCATATCTCATATCACGGATGTTTTCCCATGAGGAATAAAAGCCCTCCTCCCCTCCCGAGGACCGGATGGACTCCATCATCTCCAGTCCCGTGATGGTGGTGGAGGAATATACGCTGGTATCATTCATATACATGCGGTTATAGTCGATGCGCTTTTGGGCGATCACCCTGGATAAAAAGAGGTCAAGTGCCACAGAAAACAGTCCTATCACTGTCAGCATGGGAGAATGGTAAATCATCACAAAAAGATAGAAAACCATCATCGCCGTGCTGATGAAAAGAGGTGCTATGGTACTCACCAGTGAAAGGGATATGGATGCATTGGTCCCCTTTCGCATCAAAAGATCTCCCGCCAGACGCTGGGAGTAAAACCGCTGCGGAACGTATAAAAGCTTTTTCATAAAAGAAGCATTACCGGACAGGGCTATGCTCTTTTCTATACGAAGCCTGTAGATACAGTTGGCCAGGGACAGGATCACCTGAGATGCCGCAAGGGCTGCCATGATCATAATAAAGGTAGACAGATACGGGTTGTCCCGGGCTGAAAGCAATCTGTCCAGAAAGCTCTGGGTCATACGGGGATTGATGAAGCCGAAAATACTGTTTAAGACCATTACCAGCAAAAGAAGGGCGATGACCGTACCCATGCCGGCAAGCCGCTTTTTTGCAAAGGACAGGATACTTTTGGGGCTGCCGGAGGGCTCAAAATCAGCCCCGGGAGTGATATCCAAAACCACTCCGGTAAACTTTTCATTAAACTCACTAAGAGGGATGCGCAGTCTGCCACGGGCCGGACTGTTTATGATGGCATGGCCCCCGCGAAAACCGCACAGGACCACAAAGTGTTTCATCTCCCAGTGGATGATACAGGGGAAGCTGACCCTGCCCGATAGCGCCTCCGTGGTCAGGGAATAGCCCTTTGCCTCAAAGCCGTAGGAACGGGCGGCACGCACAATATTTCCTGCGCTGACGCCATGACGCGCCACACCGCAGTCCACCCTGGTCTGTTCCAGGGGAACCCACTTATCATAATAAGCGGCGATCATGGACAGGCAGGCTGCACCGCACTCCCGGTATTCCAGCTGGGTTATGAGGGGTACCTTCGATACGCCCTGTTTTTTGGGAATTCGTATATTATTCATCATAATTCTTCCCTGTCATCCTGAGGAACAAAGTGACGAAGGCTCTTAAAGATTCTTCGCTAGGTTGAAGTCATCTCCGATGACTTCTTCAAGGTTCTGTCTCTGACAGAACCTTCCCCACGCTCAGAATGACAACGGCTTCATATCCTTCATATTTCCCAGACACTCTTTTGTATGCTCATACCAGCCCTCATTGAAGAAACGGCATTTGACGGGATCCTCATCCCAGAAGCCCCTCTCATCCTTTGAATATAAAAGAGCCAGCGCCCTGCAGCCTCCGGCACAGTAGGAAAAATGCCTGCAATCCCGACACTTCTCAGACAGCTGTCTGAGCTGATATACATTTTTGGTGATCATATCATGATACATCCCGCCTGATAAAAGCTCAGCCAGAGGTGTCTCATGAACATTTCCCAGTTTTATGCCATGCTCTAAAAGATAGCCGGAAAACATAAGGCATGGGGTCACCGATCCGTCTGCGGATACTCCCACCATGACGCGGTTGCCCTCGCATACAGGCGCCGTGTCACGGTACTCTCCTGCCGCAAATCTCACGGGATTGATATTGTAGGAGTCATTTTCCAGATCCACGGTCAAAAGCTGCCAGATCATAAGCTCACTCAGGTGCCTCTCTTCCTCTGGCAGGGATGAGATATAATCATATATCTCCCTTGCCACCCGGGGCATCCTGTCATAATACTCATCAATGGTCAGGCAGGCATCCCCTGCCGCCTCGCGCCACCGTGCCACCTCTGTGGTACGGATCATACGGAGTCTAAAAACGCCCAGCTCATTTATAAGCTTTGCCGTGGGAAGGATAGTATCTATGGATCTGCGATTGACCTGCATCTGTACCATGACGGAAAAGCCTGCCTGCCTGCAAAGCCTGATGGCTTCTTTGGCGTCACTCTCCGCCCCCTGTCTGTTTCTGATCCAGTCATGACAACCTATGCCGTCAAAGGAGATCTTCATCACCGGATCAGCTCCCATATCGTTCAGTTCTCGCAAAAGCTCCGCAGTGATGAAGTGTCCGTTGGTATTGATCTCCTCCACAAACATATTACGTTCATGGATGCCGCGTATGATATCCATGAAATGGGGATGTAGCATGGGCTCTCCGCCGGTGATGGTAAAAGCCTGGATACCACAGTCCGCCGCCTGGTCCAGCAGATCAAGCGCCTCCGGCAGACTCCACTGGCTCATGAGAGGTGCGTTGTCAGCCGCATTGAAGCAGTGGATGCAATTATAATTGCACTTGCCGGTTATCATGAAATTCATGGCATGGAAATATCGATGGGGATAGGATCTGAAGGTGGACCAGGCAGAGGGATGATCCCCCTGATGGCATTTTTCTATTATGCCCCTGTTCAAAAGATCCGTTACTACAGCAGAATCCTCAATATCATGCTCACCGTCACAGAGCAATACAATATCCAGCTCCTCATCGGTGAATCTCTTTGCAGGTATTTCGTTTTTAACATAATAAGCCCCGGGCACAAACATCCATGACCGCGGGGCTATATTTTCATTGACTCTGTAAAACATAATTTAAAGATCCTTCGCGACCCTCAGGATGACAGGGTGCGCGTATCCTTCGCCGATTTAAGACTGGCGTCCCTTCTGTCATTCCGAGAAGCGCAGCGACGAAGAATCTTTATTCCCTCAAGACGACGGTGTGGGCGCCTTACTCTGCATTGGTGCTCTGAAGGATATAGTAAAAAGCAAAGGTGCTGTCATCCTGGGATGACACGAAGTTATAAACCAGACCATCCTTCTCGTAGGAATGAAGGTAAACTATATAATCCGGATCATAGTACTCTACCTCTGAATACTCATCAAACATATCCGTCAAGGTGATCTCGGCAGTACCGTTGATAACCTGGATGTCGGAACCCTCATTGAGACGGTTGATGATCATAAGCTCCGGCAAAGTGGCGTAGGAATCACCCACGTAGGTAGGCTCGCCCAGAGCCTGCTGTATACCGTCAAAGGTGGTATAATCATGGGAGCCGATGCGGATGGAATTGTCCATTACATATACAGCGGAAACCATGGCCGTAGACTCGATGGACTCGCTGTTGGTGATCTCCTCTGTCATGGCGCCTATATCATCCATAACCCTGACTCTCTCGTTACCTGCCTCGTAAAGCTTGCGGGTACCGTTGTAGATCATGGCCATCTCTGTGGATGACTTACCCAAAAGTGAGGAATAAAGGATCTTGTCCTGTGAGAACTGTCCGTTGTAGATCTCCTCACCGCCGGTATTGAAAAGCCTGCCCTCACCGTCCTTGAGACCTCTCAAAATCTCACCATTGTACTCGATACTTCCGGTCTCGCGGTAGAGCTTGCCCTCACCGTTGTACTGGTTCTCATGGAAATCGCCCACATAGCGAAGGATGCCGTTCTCATAATACTGGGTACCCTTGTCCTCGTACATACTGGACTTGAAGTTACCCTCGTAAATAACGATGCCCTCAGGAGTCATCAGGGTGCCGGAACCGTTGCAGGCTGCATCCTCAACATTGCCCTCGTAGGCTATCCAGCCGCTCTTACCTTTGATCCTGACCTTGCCCTTGGCAAACTTTAAAAGTATGGAATTATAGTTGTAGGTCTTGATATAAGACTCGGAATTGCCGGGGAAAAGTGCATCCTTCTGGCTCACGATATAGATGATACATAAAATACCGGTGACTATAACTACGGCGTAAGCCAGCTTTTTGGCTACCAGCCAGCCACCTATTGGATAATAATCGTCCTTGTTGCGGGGACGGACATTCAGGACATTCTGAACAAGGTTACGGATGATCTCCGTAAACCTCGCAACCATAAACCGAGGGTTAAGTAAGAGCTTGACCCTGGTGACCAGGGGCACGATCCTCGATTTAAATACATTAACCAGAACGTCAAATAAATTCATAAAGTAACTCCATTAAAAATGTATGTCCTACTCTACGTGCAGCTCACCCACGAAGTCAGGTGATGCAGACTCGTTCAAAAGCCTCTCACATTCAAACAGATACCACTTGGCCACTGCATCAGTGGGAACCTCACGCAAAATATCCGTAAACATATTTCTGGCGAAGTAGAAGTCCTTCTCGTAGAAGAGCTCCAAAGCCTTGGCAAAGTCCTCGCTGGTACGCTTCTTGCCCCGGCGGTTCTCACCATCTGTAGCATCCAGTACCTCGTACAGATTGATATGACGACTGCGGTTGTTTTTGTCGGGGATCACAAAACCGATGAAACGGAAATCCCAGGAACCGCTCTCGCGCTCAATGACCTCGTCCGTAACAACCATAGATATTCCCAGGCTGCCCAGCCATCCAGCATAATCTCCCAGTCCGGTAATGGAATCTGCAGACAGGAAGGTAAGTGCCTGAGTATCGGTACCTGCCACGCCGTAGATATACGAGGCGTAATGCAGAATGATGGTGGGATTGGGAATACTGGGTATGCTGGCTGCATCCCTGGCCAGATCGGCACCAAAGCGGATACTGCCGTGATTGTCATCCAAAAACAGCATCCTGATGCTGGAAAGATTGGCCTCGGAGGCTACGAATATACCGCCTGTGGCAGCGCTGTGCTTTTCAACAAGTGAAAAGAAGCTGTTCCTGCTGCTGATGGACTTTTCACTGAGCTCTCTGGTCAGGCCATTCTGGATAATGGCCACGGTACCCTTGAGCTTTTTGTAATCTCCTATCTTGACCTCGGTGATCATATCCTTGCCCAGGATCTGCTCGATCTTTTTAGGCGCAAATCTGAAGTACGCCTCATAGGTCATAAACTTCTCTCTGTTGGTGCGCTTTAATATCTTTTCTATCTCATTGACACCGGACCAGATACGCTTAACGTCGTAGCCGATGACATTGGAAGGTATCTCGATCTCCTCCTTGCCTGCACCCAGATCCTCAATAGCTCTGGTAAGACGATTGAAATATCCTGCCTCGCTGTAGATCAGAGTGACTGCCACAATCGTGGATATGATAAAGAGCATCAGCACCAAAAGTACAACGGGTAACTCATAGGTGCGTACATATTCTGCAGGATTAAGAAGCCTGGCAACACATAAGAGCTTGAACTGGGGCTGAGCGGATACATTGACTGCGATGATATGCATATCCTCGCCGTCTATCTTGGTCACACCATAGTCTGTGGTGTCGGAACCCATGCACAGCGCCCTGGCATCCTCACCATATACATAACTGACCGTACCGCCGCCATATCCCCTGAGACTCATGGCTATGGCGCCTGAGGTCTGGTCTACCACTGCAATATCCCTGATATCTGCCATATCATCAGACCTGTCAGCTATAGCAGACAGATTTGAATAAAAGCTGGAATACTCGGCTGAGGAAAAGAAATCATCGGTGCCGAGATCCGCCGGAGCATTGTCACCCAAAAGCGACAGGGTGTAGATCTCATTTCTGATAAACTCCCTGACACCAGCCTGCTGATTGATAACCGCTGATGTGGACAACAGGATCAGACAGGATACGATCACAAGCCCCTCAATGAGCATGAACCGGTAAACCACTCTCTTGCGATGCGACAAAAATGCGAAAAGCAATATAATGATAACACTGCCGATCAAACAGTAGGCAATGATATCAACAAAGGATAAGCCGGTGGCCTTGAGGCTGTGGAAGAAGTTCTGGGTCCTGTTATCAAACAGAGACTTGACATCGGTCTTTTCCGCAAAGTACTCCCCTGCCTCCTGGTCATCAAAACGGGTATAGAGGGTGCCGTCTGCATACTCAGCCTCGGTATACAAAAGACCGCTGGGATTCCTCTCGGTACTCACCTCACTAAGCTCTATGGAAGTACCTGCCAGATCCGCCTTTTTGTCGCTGTTGATGCCCTCTAACCTGATAAGATCAAAGTCGCTGTACTGGTAAATATAGACATCCTGGCGTGACTTGGAAAGCCCGGTGATATACAACACTCCCTCGTCATAGGAAAAGCCCGTAACGATGAGACCGCTGTGCAGATAAAATGAAACCGACATGGCTTCCGTGATCATATCGGAAGTAAATGAAACTATACGATAAGGGATATAGCTCTCGTCGTTGGCCTTACCGCGCATGAGTGCGTAAAAGGTACCGCCCACCTGGACCTCTGAATTCTGGGAGGTAAGCTGGATGACATCCCAATCGGAGATATACTTACGTCTGTGAGTGACATAGACCTTATTTGTAGTGCCATCCGGGGTCAGCTGATAAATGACACCGGATCCGTTACTGTTGTCACTGACATAGGTATATCCGGAAAATGTGATGCTGTCACTGGTAGCAGTGTATGAAGCCCTGTCCGTGGTGGTGATATTCTTGTAAACAGAAAATCCCAGAACGGCAACTATCCATATTGCACATAATACCCATGTGATACGTCTGATACGTCTCATCCTCACTCCTTACTGAACCAGAGATTCCTCTCCTATCCTCTCAAAACTCCTTATAAACAGACGAAGCCAAGGCACGTCTCCAAAAATGGCATTGGTCAAAAATGTGATGATCGTAAATACCAGCAAAATGACGCAGATGGTAAGGAAAACCCTAAACAGCCTGTCCCTGTTGTCCTCAAACCAGATCATGATGCGACGGAAAAATCCCCGCTTGGCATGCTTGCCGGAAACCATGTCCACATCACGATACAGCTCCGCAAAAGTGGAAAAAGCTCCCCTCTCACGCTTCATCTTGAGGAGATTACGCAGATCCCACTTGATCCTGGCTTCCTTTTGATCCAGGAGGGCTATCATCTCATTGGCACAAAGCTTGACACAATCACGCTCGGTAATGGTCTCGTCCACATCTGAAAGATCCAGGGAATAGGACATGAAAACAGAACCGTCACGGGCGATATTGACCTGACCCTGCTTGATGGCAAGATACAGTACCGGCCACGGCAGTTCAGCCGTCATGCAGGCAATGATATAGTTCTTGCAGACATCCTCGCTGGCGTCCAGTGACATATGACGCCCCATGTAAAATCGGGTGATGGGTCTCGCCGCCACATATGGATAGAATACCAAAAGCTGTCCACCATCGGAAAAATAATGGATGGCGGTGTCAGCAGAGATATTGATGGCATTCTGATATATCCTGTGC
>JAILEN010000002.1 GCA_024687655.1 Lachnospiraceae bacterium
TTCTGGCTATGACAGAAGCTTCATCTGGTTGAAGTCATCTCCGATGACTTCTTCAGGCTTCTGGCTATGACAGAAGCTTCATCTGGTTGAAGTCATCTCCGATGACTTCTTCAGGCTTCTGGCTATGACAGAAGCTTCATCACGCTCAGGATGACATGGGTGGCTGTCATAAAAAAGGTCTCCACATCAGAATGTGAAGACCCCGTTGCATATTTCGACCATAAGATCATTCGTTATTGGAAGCATCCTCATCCTGAACTATCGCGGCCACCGAGCTTGCCACTGTGGCAACTACCACTACTACCGCAAATATGATCACCAATAAGACAAGAATCGCAAAGAATAACAAAAACCCTTCTTCTGTCATATCCGCCTCCTATCTGGCCTACTTAAGCTTTGCAAATACAAAAGGGAAATTCTCCCTGACCCACGATACAAAATACGCCCGCCTGTATGCCTGTCTGAAATTGCCTCTGGCAAGGGGCGCATATAAAAACCTGACTGTCCTGCTACCCTCTCCCAAATATCTGGAAAGCACTCCGAACATCTCCGTGGAACGCTCCGCCTCTGCTGTGGCGATAATGGTCGCCGCGGGCTGTCCCTCACGGATCCCCCTCTCCATCATTGAAAACATGGACCTGAAGTACTCCGAAGCCAGAACCGTATACATCCTGGTATCCACCGTGCCCCAGCGCTCCTGCTGATCACGGATGGCATTGATCCTGATCTTTTGAAGCTCGAAGTAGTCTGTCAAAACCTTCCTGGTGGCCCGGCTCTTATCATCTACCCTGTTGATGTAATGATACAGCCTGTCCGATATGAGCTGCATGCTGTGCACATGCTTAAAGGCGTCCACGTTGAACAGTATATCCTCGATATGTGCTATATCCGGAAAAACAACTCCCCTCTCCCTGAGGTGGGATACCGAAAACGCCTTGTTCCAGGGATAGCCGTACATGGTCATCTCCTCCAGCTCAACCACCAGATGCCTGATGACCCCCTTGTCATTGACGTACTGGGTGGGGAGGAAAAACTCCCTGGAATACTCGCACTGGCCGGTCTCATCCAGATAGTCCTCCGTGTGTCCGTAGATCACTACGTCCACCTTTTCATCCATAAGCTTTTGATAGATGGCCATCAAAAGCTCGCTGTCATAACGGTCGTCGGGATCCAGAAATAAAATGTACTCACCCCTGGCCTCCGAAAGCCCCATGTTCCTGGCAGCAGATACCCCCTTATTGTCCTGCTGATGGATGACCCTAATGCGTGTATCGTTGGCCGCATATTCCTCCGCAATAGTGCCGGTACGATCCGGCGAAGCGTCATCAACAATGATAAGCTCCCATCTGCGATATGACTGATGCAGCACATCCTCGATGGCATCCCTAATATATGCCTCCACCCCGTAGGATGGCATGACTATTGTAAAAACAAGATTCTCCAAAAAAGGCTCCTGATCACAGAGATACGATTACCTTATCCTGAAGCTTTCTGGGAAGCTCGTCCTTATTTCTGGAAATGCTGATAACAAAGTTGACATCGTACTTGTTGGAATACTTGTCTATCTTGTCGATAGCAGCTGAAATCTCCTCATCGCTGTCGATAAGTGCATTATCCAAAAAGCTGTCCAAAAGGATCTCTTCTATATCACTGTTTTGAGAGATTACTCCGCAGATAAAACCTAAAAACTCATCTGTGGATGACATTGAAAATTCAGACATGTCGATGAGACGAACCTTTGAGTCAAGATCATACATATGCTTGTTGTTTTTATCAATGTAGACCATGCTCCCCTTGAGCTCCTTCTGAAGCTCTGCGGCCTTTGATAAAAGATGCTTTGTCTTGCCCTTTCCCTTTGCTCCTACGATTAATGAAACCATTGTACTAACCCTCCAATTCATATTTTTCTGCGGCCTCATTTCTGAGGGCCCCGATAATGGTATTGTACTACACCCTCTGAGAAAAATAAATACTTACATCCATTTTTCTACGAATCCCTCACCCATTGCCTCAGACACGTTTCCGACAATGAAAAATGCCTTGGGATCCTGCTCCTTTATGATGTCCTTGATCATGGGCACATCACGGCGGGTACATATGCAGATGAGGACCTTGCGGTTCTCTCCGGTGTACTCTCCAATGCCCTGGATGCTGGTGACTCCGCGGTCCATCTCGGACAGGATCTCCTTTGTGATCTCATCCGGCTTTTTGGAAATGATGAGAGTGATCTTGGCTTTTTTGCCCCTGTCCAAAATGTAGTCTGTCACACGTCCCATGATGAAAACGGAGATAATGGCATAAAGTGTGTGCTCTATGCTGAATACAAAAGCACCCACGATAACTATGGCGCCATCCAGTATCTCGATGAGACGCCCCACGCTTATGGATCGCAGGTACTTTGACAGGGAATTGCCCAGCATGTCGGTACCGCCGGTGGTGGCCTTGGCCATGAGCAAAAGTCCCGTACCCACTCCGAAGCAGATGCCTCCGTAGAGTGCGGTCAAAAGCATGTTGTCCGCCACAAAGGTATAGTCCGGGAAAAGATACAGTTCCACCGTCATTACCGTAAAGCCCAGTCCCGTCCTGACGATGCGCTTGAAGCCCTCGGTCCACCATGCAAATAAAAATATGGGTATGTTGAACACCAGGTTGCTGACCCACAGGGGGACCACAAAAGGCCAGTAGTGCTCGGACAAATATCTGACCACGATGGCCAGACCGGATACTCCTCCGGTAACAAGTCCCGCGGGATCAAAAAGGTACTTCACAGCAAAAGAGACTATGGTGGATCCGAGAATGATGATCCAAAAATCCCGGAAGTAAACCATAAATCTCTTTTTTGTCATGGGTAATTTTTTCTTGGGTTCTTCTACCTTACGCGAAAAGTTCATCGAGTTTCTTTTTTGCCTCCGCCATTTCTGAAAGATCGGCGCTGTAGTCCCTGTCCTCACGATGACGAAGGGACTCCGTAATGCGCGTCACCGGCTCCAAAACCGGAGTCAGTGAAAGATTGGCCAGCACCCCCTTCAGGCCGTGGGCCGCTTCAAAGGCCGCATCCAGATCGCCGCTGTCCAGTGCCTCGGGCAGGGCCGCAAAGTTTTTGTCAGCGGGGATGCGTCCCACCAGCTTGAGGTACAACTCCTCCTTGCCGGCGCAACGGGCTATGCCCTCATCCACATTGGCGCCATATTCACGCAGTGCATCTACTGTAAGCATACTATATCCTCCATATTCCGTCATATATCTCAGGCAATTCTTTCTGTCATCCTGAGGGCTCCGCCCGAAGGATCTTATTTTATCAACTTCTCAAAATCCTCTGCCGATATCGGCTTGGCGAAATAGAACCCCTGTATCATCTGGCACCCCAGACTCTTAAGAGTCCGATACTGGTCCTCTTCCTCAACGCCCTCTGCCACCACGGGCACATCCAAAAACTCCGCAATATCCATTATGAGTTCCATCATGCGCTGGTTCTTTTTATCCTCATGCACACCGCTGACAAATCTCATATCCACCTTGAGAACGTCAATGGGAAGTGATGTGAGCATGTTAAGGGATGAATAGCCTGAACCGAAATCGTCCATCTCTATCCTGAAGCCCTTTTCCCTGAACCGCTCCACCACATCCACCAGCTGGTGAGTGTCGGATGCATAGGCTGACTCGGTGATCTCCAGATGCAGATCCGCCGGTTCTATGCCGGCATCACTGACGATCTCCAAAAAATTCTCCACGATACCATCATCCTGGATATCTATCCTGGACACGTTCACAGACACGGGAATGGTGACGCCGAAGCTGTCCTTCCATTTTTTTGCCTGCTATGCAGCCGTGCGCCATACAAAATCATCCACAAGCCGGATGAGACCGTTCTCCTCGAAAAGGGAAATGAAACTGTCGGGAGCCACCAGTCCGAACTCCGGATGGTTCCAGCGAACCAGAGCCTCTGCTCCCACAAGCCTGGGCTCATCCTCCCGGATGTCGTACTTGGGCTGGAACAGCACTATGAACTGGTTCCTGGCGATACCGTCGGCGATATCCTGTATCAGCCTCTCCTCAAACATGCGCTGCTTGCGCATCTTGTCATCATAATAAGCAATGGTCCTGCTGTAATCGGCCCTGATGGTATTGCCTGCCATCCTGGCACGCTCAAAGGCCATCTCTATGCGCATGTCATCCTCTATAGAATCATTGACGCCTATACGCACCTGAACATTATGTATCCTGAAATCATGGGTGACTGCATTTTTAATGGCCTCCGCCAGATCCTCATAGCTGTCACGGTGAGTCACATACAGGAAGAAGACGTCTCCCTCACAGCGGCCGGCGATACCATCCGATGTCTCGGCGTAGTCTCGTATAGCCTCTGCCACGGTGATCAGGACCCGATCTCCCTCATGCATACCGTAAAGCTCGTTGAACAGATGGAAGTGATTGATATTGACCACCACCGCATCCATCTTGCGGCCCGGATAGAACTTGTCCTGCAGTGATGCATACTCGTAAAAATAGCTCTTGGTCAAAAGTCCGGTCAGCTCGTCCTTTTCGGTGGACTGGATGATCATCCGATCCTCGAAAAGCGCTATGATGCGCCTGACTCGTGCGATTATCTTTTCGGGCATATCGTAGGGCTTTTTAATTAAGTCGGCAGCGCCCTTTTTCAGGCTCTCGATCTCAGCCGACTCCTCCGATGTGAGCACGATGATGGGGATGTTCCTGTGGATCACATCCTTTTGCATCTCCTCCATGACAGCAAAACCGTCCATGGTGGGCATGATGAGATCCAGAAGCACCAGAGACAGAAGCGGTCCCTTTTCATTGATGACCTGCAGGGCCTCGTCACCGTCCTTTGCATAAAGGACATCATAGTGATCCTCCAGTATGCCTCCCAGTATCTCCCTGTTGACCTCCTCGTCATCAACTACCAATATGGTTCTTTTAATATTACCGAGATAAATCAATTCATCATCCATATCGTATCCCCCTTGTTGATGCTTTGGTACGGCCCTTACAAGCCTGAATAGTGTCCTATTATTTTACACCAAAACCCCACCGCACTGGGTCCTGTCTGTTAATTTTACTACACCGAGTCCGTTCTTGCCACTTTTTTTTCTATTCGGACGGGTATGGCGCTTTATGAGGAATGGCTGTAAATTGTATGTGCAAGGGCTCCAATTCGCCGCACAGAGGCCCCACAAGCCCCTTTATAAGCGTGTTTCACCTAAACATTTAAAGTTGTCAGAAAATATTTTGAGGCGTCATATGCCTCTCTTAGCTTAATTGTGCCGAATCTGACAACAACTCAAAAGAAAGCCCCTTATTTCATACAAATAAGAGGCTATTTTTACAAATTGTGACCAGATTCCAAACACTCTAGGAATCACTTCTTTATCCGATAGATGGCATGCCGATCAGCTCCATGCCATATTGAGCTTACGCTTGTTTTCCACACAGTCTGCAAGATACAGATTTATAAGAGTCTGGTATGGGACGCCATTCTTCTCGGACATATCCTTGAAGTAGTCCACTGTCTCTACATTGAGGTTTATGGTAACCTGCTTTTTCAGCCTTGCAGCATAAGGATTTTTGCGTGGATTTAGTTTTTTAATATCGTATTCATCTCTCATAGTTTTCACCCTCCACAAAATCATGGTAATCGCGGATCTCGTCTTTTAAGGCCTTTCTTGCGGATATGATCCGGATGATGTCATCATTAATGAAACAGTGGCTTACAATACATATCCTCTCTCGCAGAGAATAGCCGATGATCAGAAAACATTCCTCTTCATAGGAGTGATCCGGATCATCAAAGACAAGTGCCATTTCATCATAAAATACCGTCTTGGCTTCTTCAAAATCTATGCCGTGCTTTTTAATGTTTTCTTTATTTTTGTTTTCGTCCCATTCAAAAGATATCTCATTCATAATTATATTATAATTATGAACTGCAAAAAAATCAAGCACATACCGTGAGATATGTGCTTGAAACATTCATTTATCATCTTAACCTATGCATACTTAAAAGCTAGTTCGACAGTTTTTTCCGACAAACCATCCGCTATCAGCTCATCTCTTGTTGCTCCATTTTTAACGCGATCTATCGTGTCTGCAAGAATATCCTGTCCTTCTTCTCTGCCCTCTTCCCTGCCTTCTTCTCTGCCCTCTTCCCTGCCTTCTTCTCTTTCTTCTTCCAAACTCTTCTCGAGATCAGCTTCATCAAAATGCAATAGCATAAGCTTCGCCTCCCCTCTTTTCTGCAGGAGATATTCCTTTAAAAGCCCTTCGTTTATACAACGCTCAATCGCCTCGTCAGCAGCATCCTCTTCAGCAAGACCGTTATCTATATTTTCCCGCATATACTCTACCAGCTTCGAATAGCCCTTAAGCGATTCACAGGCATCCATAAGATTACTGTTCCTGCCAGCATTTATATTGACAAGCTTTGCGGTCCATTCATATCCTATAGATGGTGTCATAAATGCATCCGACAAATGCATTTCCTGTCTGTCCGGGGCCTCTTCGGTTCCATTATATAAAACATAATAATCCGGTGCCGGGATTTTTACAATAGCCTTCCTATATATTTTCTTCTTCAGATTGCGCTTCTCCAAATACCCATCCACGCATTGAACATAATGTATCAGTCCCCGCAGAGGCATGTTCCTGTTAACTGAACTCTGGTGTTCCCATAAGGTTATCCTGGAATCAAAGAATAATGACACGTCATTGTGATACCCAATAAATATGACATCCTTAAGTGTGATCACCTCGATTTCATTTTCATCCGTATACTCTGTACCCCGGATAGCATTATATAGCGAAAGTGCATTTTTCTTA
>JAILEN010000003.1 GCA_024687655.1 Lachnospiraceae bacterium
TTCTGGCTATGACAGAAGCTTCATCACGCTCAGGATGACATGGCTGCCCATAGAATGACAGATATTTACTGTTCATCCCGCGAATCAAAGGCGGCTACGGTTTCGTAGTATTCATTGTTTTTATATCTCTGGAGCTCACAGAGGCAGATCCAGGTGTTACCGGGAGCCAGCACCAGTTCGTCACCGTCTGTATCATAAAACTTCGTGGGCTTTGTATCCCCGTCCTTTTCCCAGGTAATGTCAATCATCTTCCCGTTGCAGACGTATTTTCCTTTTCCCTCTCCCACCAAAGGCAGATTTAGGTAATCCGTTCCTGCATACAGACTGGACTCTCCCGCAGTGGTGTAAAGGATGATGTTTTTAACCGACACCGGTTCGTCATCCAATGCATCGATCTGTCTGTCCCCAAACTGATAACGGTCATAGGTCCCTGCATCCTTGTTATAAACAAAATAGGGATGGTTATTGATGAAATACGGCTTTACAACCGCACATTCCTTACCTTCATCAGCGGAGTTTTTCACATAGGCGGGATCCTCGGGATCATGATACTCATCCTCATCCGAGTACATAAAGTGCGTGCCCGGATCCTCCTTGTAAGATTTTTTAAAGCCCTTGATCTCTATACCCTCATCGATCATCTTGCCCTTTGTAAAGCAGTTATGAGGAGCCTTTTTATCAGAGGTCCTGTAAAATACCGCATTGGAAATGGCTCCGTCCATGGCATTGAGGTCATCCACTATACCGGTGTTTAAAACCTCCTGCCCGTGAACGCTCTGTCCCACATGGCAGTAAATGGCATTATATTCCGAAGCCAGATATACATAGTAGGGCCTGCAGGAACGGATGTTGCCAAACTGATCCAGCTTGTGATAGCTGTCTGATATACCCATGAGACGGGTGATGCCGCCTTCCACAGGGCACTCATAGATGATGCCGCAGGAATTGAGACCGTACTGGGGCAGGGCCATGGTAGTATTTTCTATCATCAGGGCAATGGGACGCTTTTTGGCCCAGCTTTCCTTGATATAGGTTCCGGTGAGAGGACTCATCTTGCCCTCGGGCACGGGAAGATCAGGCTCTGCCACATCCTCCTCTATCTCGGCAAGCTCAGTTTGTGGCACCTCGTCACCACCTGCTTTTTCACCCAGAAGCACTACTACCACGATCAGTAAAACAATGGCGACGATACCTATGCCTATTAGAATGGCAAGGTTTCTTTTGTCACATGTCGACAAGCCCCTGATACCTGTTCTGTTAACTCGTTTTCTATTCTCCCCCGACATTAACTATCCTCTCTGGTGATACCCAGCTTATTTAAGATATCACTCTGTCTTTTTTCCATATCAGCCCTCTCATCCTCATCCATATGGTCATATCCCAAAAGATGAAGCATGGAATGGGCTATTAAAAATGCATATTCCCGGCGTACCGAATGGCCGTATTCCCGAGCCTGTGAAAGCACGCGTTCATGATTTATGACTATATCCCCCAGCATGACCTCACCGGTCTCGGGATTGAAAATATCATCCATATCTTCCAGATCATCAAAGGACTCCAGACCAGAATAATCGATCATGGGAAAAGAAAGCACATCCGTGGTGGAATCTATGCCACGGACCTCTTTGTTCATCTGATGGACCTCATTGGCATCGGTGATCAAAAGGCTTACCTCACATTCATAGGGAAAACCCTCATACACCAATGCGCCATCGATAACTTGCCTGGCCACATCCCCGGGATCAAAGTCAAAGCCCTCAAGCTCCAGGGCTCCGTTTTCCTTTTCAACTCCCACTTCGCAGGAAATATCAAGGGTCATAACAGATTCTCCTTTAGGATCAGGCAGTCCCTGATGCGCAAATACTGGTTCATGGTAAGTCCGCAATCGTCATACATGCCGTTGTTGGAATGCTCGGAAAGAGTCTGATATATGAGCATCTCCTGGTTCCAGGAGCTCTCCATCTTATCCTCTCCCAGGGCGTCTGTCCTGGATACCAGTGAATCCACCATCTGTACTATGGCAGACTCTATGGTGGAAGGCTTTTCCATTATCCCCTGATACTCGGCAAGTATCTGCTTGACCGCATCGGGAAGACAGTATTCCGAAGCTATCTCCACATTGTGATTTATAAGAGGCTCGCCCCTCACACAGCCGATCCTGTAATACAAGCCGGCGACCCCTGCCAGATGAATGTCCATACCGATCTCTGCCGCACAGTGCATGGCAAGTTCAGACACTTTTTTGGCATGGGCAAATTCCCTGCCGGAGAATTTTTTAAGCTCCATTGCCAGCGAAAAATCATCCTCCAGATACATCTCATAGGATATGAGCTCCTCATCAGCATCCAGCCTCAAAAGCCATTTATAGCTGAACATCACCACCAAAGTGACCAAAAGAGACGTAATAGCAGCAGATATCAGAAAGCTCACGGACAATCTGCCGTATGAAAACTCGTAGTATATCAACGGAAATGAAAACTGCACGATCAAAAGCAGCACATACAGGTGGGGATTTTTCTCA
>JAILEN010000014.1 GCA_024687655.1 Lachnospiraceae bacterium
GTCACCCGGAACAGCCTCATAATAGTTATCTGTAGACCCCGGATTATCATAGATCGTTGAATTGGCCGTGGGTACTGACTTTGTCTTGAAAATATGATCCGCTGAAGGATCCTTCGCCTGGAAGTTTCCTGTAGACTGGAGGAAATAATCGTATATGGGATGGTCTATTGTAACGCTCTCCATCCCCATGGGATCATCCCAGGTCACGTCCACATGGTACCATTTTCCACCCAGCTTCACCAGATTCCACATATGGTCGCCGTTAGTTGATACCACGTACTTTGAGGGGATCTTCATCTCCTTCATGAATACGCCGAAGGCAATGGAATATCCCTGGCACACCGCCTTTTTATACTTCATGGTCCCTGCAAGTGTGGTGCTCTTTTCCATGTCATAGGTCTGGTCGTAATCCACATTTTTGATGAGCCAGTCATGGGCAAAGCGCACCTTTTCATAATCGCTCATACCGGAGGTATTGCTCTTAACAAGATTCTTGATCTTTTTGGTATAAGTGCCGGTGTTCATAAAGTTCTTGGTCTTTTTCACCTGTGCACTGTATGGGCCGTCATTGCCCGCGATGCCCTTTACCTTTATGCCATAGGTACGCATCTCTCCCTCGGGATGCTTGAAGGTATAGGAAAATGAGGTGTCGTACTGCACACCCCCGGCGCTGCCGTGTCCGCCATAACCATCCTCATAATACAGTTCAAACATATAGGCCGGAGCCGAACCTGACCAGCTGGCCGAGACCTTTACCTTGGATGAGCTTACCCTTTTTACGGAAAGCTTCACATTTGTGGGCTTTGCAACGGCGGCACATACAGTCTCCACCGAAGCTTTCTGGTCAACAATCTGAGCCGGCAAACCTGTAAAAAGCAGTGATGCGGTAAGTACCGATGCGGCTATCTTTAACATTTCTTTTTTCATACCATATCCCTCCTGGTAAACATTTGTGATCATTTCGCTATTCTACCATATTTTCGGTGTCCTGGGCAATGAGGCCTTTTTCATCCTCTGTAAGCATACGATATGTGCCTTCGGAAAGCGCCGGATCCAGAGTGATCGGGCCCATGGACTCACGCTTTAAGTAGGTAACCGTAAAGCCCCGGGCTGCAAACATCCGCTTTATCTGATGGAACTTGCCCTCACGGATGGTGACACGGGTTTCGGTGATGTGATCCGGCTTTTTTTCCACGATCAAAAGCTCTGCCGGCATACAGGTAAAGTCCGACAGCTCCAGGCCCTTTTTAAAAGCCTTTACATCCGTCTCATCCACATGACGGTCCTCTCCCGAAACTATGGCAAAATAGGTTTTGTCCACATGGGATCTGGGTGCCAAAAGTCTGTGGGCCAGGGCTCCGTCATTGGTCAAAAGCAAAAGCCCCACCGTATCCTTGTCAAGCCGTCCCACCGGAGCCAGATCCTTTGGGACAGGAAGATCTATCAGATCCAGAACCGTCCTGTCTTTTACATCCTCCGTTGCAGTTATCACTCCCGAGGGCTTGTTCATCATAAGATAGACATACTGCTCGTAGTGGATCTCCCTGCCATCCATACACACCACATCCCTGTCAGGGTCAACCTGTGTCCCGGGATCGATGGATGTATTTCCGTTGATGGTCACCCGCTTTTGGGTAATATGCTTTTTTACTTTCTTTCTGGTTCCCACACCGCAGTGGGACAAATACTTATCCAATCTCATGGCTCTGTGAATATATTTGGCCCAAAGAAATGCCTCCGTCTCCGGGAGGGACCAGATGGTTCAGATATACGTTTATTCCTGTTTTTCTGATTTTTGGTAAGAGCAGTTTTAAAAGCAGGCTGTTTTGCATGGTGCCGCCGGAGATGGCGATGGAATCTATGCCTCCATCCTTTGCCCGGGATATGATCTTTTCACACATTTTGGCCGTCATATCCGCCACCGCCTCATGGAAGGCATATGCCAAAGCCTCCGCTTTTATCCCCTCACACTTTTTGTTATGGAGCTCAGTCAGAAGTGCTGTCGAGTCTGCGATAAACATGCCATCCTCTTCCACTATGGGAAAATCCAGTTTGGGAGGCTCTTCATTACAGCTTTCCGCTGCATACTGAAGTGCTATGGGACACTCCCCCTCATATGAATTCTCATAGCAGATATCAAGTATGGCTGCCGCGGCATCGAAAAACCGTCCCATGGAGCTGTTGTCCACCGTGTTTATCCTGTTTTTAAGCGCCTGTGCAATAAGTGCCGCCTCACCCTTTTCATATCCTGCATCGTATGTTTCAGGCAGATAGCAAAAGGCTGTCTTTTTTGCATCCCTGGCGGAGTCGTCACCGCCCAGAAGGGGGACGCTTTTCAGATGGCCCACTCGTTCGTAGGTCATACTGTCCATGTCACAAAGCAGGAATTCTCCGCCCCAGATGGTGCCGTCGTCACCGTATCCGGTGCCGTCAAATGCCACTCCCAGCACCTTCCCCTTCAGGTCATGCTCAGCCGCCACAGACAATATGTGGGCATAGTGATGCTGGACCTTATTTGGTGTATCCACTGCAGAGTTATAGAGAGGATGCTTGTCGCAGACTGATGCTTCAGGATGGATCCCCAAAAGGGTTTCCATGTGACCGATGGACTCGCTACGTGCCTTTTGGCAGCGAGCGTCATCCAGGTCGCCGAAATGGCCGCTCATATATACCGCATTCTTCCTGCCCAGTGCAAAGACGGATTTCAGGTCTCCCCCTGCTGCAAAGGTGTCACGGGGCAGCTGGCGGCCGATCCATATAGGAGCCGGCACCAGACCACGTGCCCGCCTAATTACCTGAATTATTTCATCCGCTCCCTCGTGATCATGTGTCCACCGCAACTCGGAAAAACGAGTTGCTACATGGACACATGACTCACTCGGAAGCTCAGTGGGTATTGAAGTAACCTGATATATGGAATCATCTAAGCCATAGAGGATCTGTCTGTCGTGATACAGCATCAGGTCAGGGACGCCGGTGGACATTAATGCACGCATTTCATCATCATCGGTGATGATGGGCTCCCCGCCACGGTTCCCGCTGGTCATGACCAGTGGAGATATCTCACCCAGGAGCATATGCTGAAGAGGATTGGACGGCAGGAATGCTCCTATCCGGGCGTCCGTATGGTCGGTCGAGGCATTTTTCGAATGGAGGTCCGTATTCAGAAGCACAATCGGAGCAACGGGAGAGGTCAAAAGTTCTTCCTCCGTCTTGGAAACATACGCATACTTTTTGATCTCATCCAGATCCCGGAACATGATCGCAAATGGCTTTCGCTCCCGATTTTTCCATTCACGAAGTCTCCGATCCGTATCCATATTGGACGCATCATAGCAGAAATGATAGCCGCCCACATCCTTAACTGCCACTATCCCGCCGTCACGGAGCACCTCAACTGCCCGTGAGAATGAATCCTCCCCGGTCCACTCACTTTCTCCGTCATACGCCAATAACTTCGGCCCGCAGTCATTACAGCATATTGTCTGCGCAAAATGTCTCACAGGGGCGGCTGGAGAAGAAATGCCGCTGACGTAGCCGCACGTTTGACGTGCGGCGGTCGAAGCATTTTTCGACTGACGCCCCGTCATCCGAGATCGCCCTGAGTATTCCTCCTCGCATTCCGGGCACATAGGAAATGACTCCATGGTAGTACGCACCCGATCATAGGGCACATCGGACATGATGGTATAGCGTGGTCCGCAGGCCGTACAGGAAATAAAGGGATGCCTGTACCTCCTGTTGGCCGGATCAAAAAGCTCCGCCAGACACTCCGGACAGGTGGCGATATCCGGCGGCAGCATCCGCAGTTCATCCGCCCCCTCCGTACTTTCAACTATCCTGAATCCGTTCGACTGGCTGTCCGTCAGTTGGTCGTCATCAACAACTTCGATCCTCTCCACCATCGCACCAGGCAGTACAGTCGATCTGCCATCAAGAGAACGCATGACCTCACAAAACTCCTCAATGGTGGCGGCGGGCCCCGACAAAACCGCTGTCACGATGCCCCCATCATTTCTCACATATCCGGCGAGCCCATGCTCATTAGCCCAATCGCAAACAAAGGGGCGGAAACCCACCCCTTGTACTAAACCATATATATGATATTCACGCGTTACAATATCCATATACTTTCCCGATAAAGATTCTTCGCTTGGTTGAAGTCATCTTCGATGACTTCTTCAGGCTTCTGGCTCTGACAGAAGCTTCAGCACGCTCAGAATGACAGTCAGCAGATCCTCTTTGCTGCGCTTAGAATGACAGTCAGCAGATCTCTTTGCTGCGCTCAGAATGACAAAAAGCGATCACTCTGCCGGCTTAGCCGCCTGCTCAGAACCTGCGGGCTTCGCAGCCGCCTGCTCCAATCCGGTAGGCTGTGCCGCCGCCTTTGCCTCAGCAGCCTTCGCTGCAGCAGCTGCCTTGGCTGCCGCTGCCTTCTTGGCTTGCTCCTCACGGGCGATCCTGTCCTTCTCCAGCTGCTCAGGAGACTTGGTATATGTCACAGACCCCTCCTTGGTACCGGGGGTCTGATAACCCTGTATCATGTGCAGACACTTCTTCGGGCATTTTTCCACGCAGTAACCGCAGGCTATGCAGTCAAACCTGTCGATGGACCATGTCCCCGCCATTTTGTCTACTGAAAGAGTACCGCAGGGGCAGGACCTGACACACATGCCGCAGCCGATACAGTCATCGATATCGATCTCAATATGTCCCCTGGCGCCCTCTGGATAAACCGCAGGCTCAAAGGGATATTTGGTTGTAACCGGTGGCTTGAAAAGATTCTTAAGAGCCTCCGGTGCATATTTTAATACACTCATATCTTCTACCTCTCTGTACAACTGATGCAGGGATCGATGGTCAGAACCAAAAGTCCCACATCAGAAAGCTGCGTGTCTTTAAGCATCTCGCAAAGCCCCGGCAGGTTGGCAAATGTAGGTGTGCGGACACGGAATCTGTCCAGATAAGGCTTTCCGCTGGCCTTGACATAGTACACTGCCTCTCCTCTGGGCTGCTCCACTCTCATGAAATACTCACCCTCAGGGTTGCCCTTAACAGGAGTAAAAAGCTCGTTCTCATCAGGGATCTTGGCAATAGCCTGACGCAGCAGGTCTATGGACTGGAAGATCTCCATGATACGGCAATAGCAGCGGGCATAGGAATCACCGGTAGCCGAAACAATGGGCTCAAAATCAAGATCGGGATAAGCCCCATAACCCAGCTTTCTCATGTCAGTCTTGATACCTGAAGCACGGGCAAAGGGACCACAAGCTCCCAGATCATGAGCCTGCTCCTTGGTGACAATGCCCACACCCTGAAGTCTGGACTGAACGGAGTAATCCAAAAGGAAGGTGTCCTTTATAACCTTAAGCTCAGCCTCCACCTCAGTAATGGTGGAAAGGATGATATCCAGTTTTTCCTTGTCGATATCCTTGATGACTCCGCCCACCTTGTTGACAGAAAAGATGAGACGTCCGCCGGAGGTCATCTCCTGAAGATCCAGCACCTTTTCACGTACTCTCCAGCACTGGTAGAAAAGGTTCTCATAACCGAAGCCGTCTGCCAGAAGTCCCAGCCACAGAAGGTGGGAATGCATGCGGCCCAGCTCTGCCCATATGGTACGAAGATACTTGGCACGGTTGGGGATCTCCGCACCGAAGACATGCTCCATGGCCTCACAGTAGCCCATGCCGTGCTGGAATGAGCAGATACCGCAGGTACGCTCCACCACGTAGGTCATCTGGTTGTAATCCCGGCGGTCCACCAGGCTCTCCAGACCACGATGGATGAATCCCACTGAAGGGATGGCCTCAACGATCTTCTCGTCCTCAATGACGAGATCGATATGTATAGGTTCGGGAAGCACAGGGTGCTGTGGTCCGAACGGAATGACACTTCTCTTACCCATTTATGCTTCCTCCTTTTTCTCTTCTGAGGCCGCTGCCTCCTTGGGACCGAAGGGTGTCTCGGTCTCTATACGATAGAATCTGTTCTCGTAGTCCAGATTGATCATCTTTATCTTAACTCCGAAGAGCTCCTTCATCTCATTTTCATAGAAAACTGCGGGAGGCACGATATCCGTAATGGAGGGCACCTCTGTATCCGTATCTATGACCACGCGAAGGGTGGTATACTGATATGTCTTGTCATCAGCGAATGAGTATGACAGCTCAAACTTCTCGTTCACATAAGCCGCGCAGGCCTGTGACAGACGGAAGCCGGCCTTTTTTAGCTCCATAGCCTTTGTAAGAAGCTGATCAACATCAATTTCCAAAAGCTGTTCCTCGGGATGAATAACCTCTGCCATTATGCCACCTCGCTTCCTTTTTTCTGATTGCGTACCATCTCGTCGTGCTCCTTGGAGCGTTGCTCGAAAAGCTCCACGGCCTGGACGATACCATCGATGATGGCCTGGGGTCTGGCTGCGCAGCCCGGTACGTATATGTCAACAGGGATAACGGTGTCGGCTCCGCCCAAAATATTGTAGCAGTCCTTGAAAATACCGCCTGTGCAGGCACATACTCCCACTGCCACTACCACCTTGGGTCTGGGCATCTGATCGTAAAGCTGCTTGACCGTGTCCTTGTTCTGTGTGTTCACGCCTCCGGTGATCAGGAAGATATCTGCCTGCATCGGATCGCCTGTATTCATAACCCCGAAACGCTCTGCATCATAGACGGGTGTCAGAGATGCCAAAACCTCTATGTCGCAGCCATTACAGCTGGAACCGTCATAGTGCAAAAGCCAGGGTGATCTTTTTACATTTGCCATTTTTACCTCCTAATATTGACAAGATCCTTCGCTGCGCTCAGGATGACAACGGGCGAAGCCTTCGCTGTCACTTTCCGGATAAAACCCTCTCTGTCATTCTGAGGGCGTATGAAGTTGACACGCTTCGCGCACCAACAACTGCCCGAAGAATCTTTTACTTCACTAGCATAAGCACCAGTAGATTCACACCTGCGGTAAACAACGTAAATATCCATGTGATCTTCATCATATCCTGCCACTTCATACGTGCGCTGGTATTGTCGATCAAAATCTCCAGGAAATAAACTGCCATAATACAGATTATGGCCCAGATTATGGACATGGGGTTGGAGTTCACCAGATACAGTCCCACAACTCCCATCAAGAATACGTTCTCATACCACTCGGTAACCTGGAAGATAGCCAGGTTCCTGGCACCCATCTCGGTAGTAAGACCCTTGACCAGCTCCTGATGCATGTGATGTGAAGTGGATGTGTCAAAGGGTGACTTTCTCATCTTGATGGTCAGTATGAATACAAATGCTACGAAAAAGCCGGGCATGAACAAAATGTCTGTCCTGTCTGAGGCAGCGATCTCGGATACGTTGAAGGTACCCTCTGCCAGATAGAAGCCAACGCAGGTAAGAAGCACTGCCGGCTCATAGGCCATCATCTGTATCAGCTCACGGTTGGCACCGATGGTAGCATAGGGTGATGAGGTAACCATAGCCGCAAAGTAGAGAGCCGTAGCTGCGGTGGACATAACGAAAAAGCACATCAGAATGTCCATCCCCGCAAAGAACATGGCGCCCGTCAGGACCATAAGGAAGAAATAAGGGATCAAACCGAAGGTCTGTGAACGCGAAACTATGATAACCTGCTTTTTAAACAGCTTTTTAACATCATAAAAGGGCTGCAAAATAGGCGGTCCCACACGACGCTGCATACGCGCCGATATCTTACGGTCGATACCCTCTAAGAGTCCGCCGATGATGGGGGCCAAAACGATATATAAAACCACTCTTAATATCATATTCATACCGCGCCACCTCCTATCACGATTATCATCATGATGATGAGCGCAGCTACGGAGAATACCTGAGCCGGCACCATGAGTTTTCTCTGTCCGATAAGCTTGTAGAAATAGTAGTTTGACAGCCACAGGTTCTTTTCCTCACCAAAGCTGTCCACGAATTTTTTGTTGTCACCCACATTGACACCGTTCATGTAGGAAAGCTTGCGGTTGTACTGCTGCTTTCTGCTGTAGTGGTAAGCGAAGAACGGTACCAAGAATACGATAAGTATGATAACAACCAAAAGGTAAAGCAGTCCCTCAGGAAGCACCTGTCCCGTGTGTCCGTACATCTCGTTCAGAAGCGGATCCACATATATCCTGGAAAGGATGGGGAACAGTGCGCAAAGGGCAACCATCATAAATGCATGGATGCCAAGGGAAATGAGCTCGTTTTTCTTGGTGATATCCTTGATCTTGGCCTCGGTAAGGTGAGTGTGGCTCACCAGCTTGCCCATCCACTTTGTCCAGTAGAAGGATGTGGTGGCTGAACCAAAGGCAATGAAGAATACCATAATGATGTTTCCGGAATCAACGGATGCCTTGAAGGCGGACCACTTTGCGATAAGCATACCAAAGGGCGCCAGGAACATGCCGGCGATACCGATAAACATGAACATTGCCAGTCTGGGAAGGATGTACAAAAGTCCGTGCATATCCTCCACGTCACGTGAATGCAGGCAGTTTTCCGTAGCTCCCACATCCTGGAACAAAAGTGACTTGGAAATGGCGTGGAATATCATAAGGAATACTCCGGCCCAGATAGTCTCGGGGCGACCCATGCCCGCGCAGGCTACCATCAGTCCCAGGTTGGAGATGGTGGAAAATGCCAGCACCTTTTTACCGTCACTCTGGGCAATGGCCATGACCGAGGTCACGAAGAAGGTGAAGCCTCCGATGAAGGCGATCATGGTACCCGTAGATGTACCCTTCATGGCAGGTGCCAGTCTAAAGAGTACATAGATACCGGCCTTTACCATGGTAGCGGAATGCAAAAGTGCGGATGACGGTGTAGGCGCAACCATGGCTCCGATAAGCCAGGTGGCAAAGGGAAGCTGTGCCGCCTTGGTCAGCGCAGCAAATGCGATGAACGCAATGGGGATGACCGCATAGGCGTTATGCAAAACGCCCTCCTTGATCAGGTGATGGAGCGCCAGATTTCCGTCTGTAAATGCATAGTAGAAAATGCCGATAGCCAGGATGGTGCCGCCGAAAAGGTTCATCCACAATGCCCTGAAGGAATTGGTGATGGCAGCTGTCTCCTTGGTGTAGCCAATCAACAGGAATGAGCAAACCGAGGTAAGCTCCCAGAAGAAATCGATCCACAAAAGGCTCTCGGAAAGAACAAATCCAAACATAGCTCCCAGGAATAAAAATAGGAGCATGAAGAAATAATAACGTCTGTCGGGGATACCCGTGTGATGGTGATGATATCCATGCATATAACCCACTGCATAGATGACGATGAGTCCGCCGATGATACCTACGATGAGACACATGAGGATGGACAGATGATCGATGTAGATCTTGGTCATGCCCTCCACCTTGGGTCCGTAGAGCTCCACGTAGACCATCATGAGTGTGGGTACGATGGATAAAATGGAAATCCAGTACTTTTTGTACTTGAAGCATAAAAACGTGACCACACACATAAGAACGATCTCAGCCGCAAGTATGGCGTGATCCGCCAGCTCAGTAGGATAGGTCAGGGTAATGACCTGCGCTCCCTGCATGAGCCACTGCGCCGTAAGCCACAAAACGCCGCCCATCAAAATGACCGCGCTGATGTAGGCTATGGCATTCCTCACCTTATTGACGCGGATACAATACATGAGTACCGCGACAATAAAAGGAAAGAGGATCAAAAATGGTATTACTGTCATAGTTGCCTCCCTCTTCAATTACTACATACATACGTGATTGGATAATTTTTTAACAATCTGAAATATTATACTACTACTTGGCATAAAAATAAACCTGAAAAAAAGAATTTTCACAGTTTTTTCTTGAAAACACATCATGCTTTTGATAACCTATTCCCATGCATGAGATGAGTTATATGATAAAGTTCATAAATATGGCTGTCGAAGCAGCTTCGGATCAGCCTGATTCTGTCATCCGCACCGTGAATGTCCGGGTGGGAGCCATGACGGGAGTATTGCCGGAATACCTGTACAAATACTTCCCCGACGCAGCTGCCGGCACCCGTTGTCAGGACGCCAGGCTTAATGTGGAGTTTGTTCAGGTGGAGGTAAAGTGTAAAAAATGCGGAGCCATCTATGGCCCCGCAAAAGAGAACAACTACTCCTGCCCTGCCTGTCACTCCATTGAAGCCGAGTATCTCCACGGCCGGGAGCTGGAGCTGGTATCTATAGAGTTATAAAAAAGCTCCGGTCTCAACAGAGGCCGGAGCTTTTTGAATTATCTTAATTCTCGAAAAATCTTATGAACTTTTCCTTCCAGGCGTTGTTCTTGCCGCTGTAGGGATGCTCCCTAAGCGGAAGGTTGCAGTGGATATGCCCCACCAGCACCGTCTGGGGATGAGTGAATTCCCTGAAGCCCCATTCACCGTGATAAGCACCCATGCCGGAGTGTCCCGTACCTCCGAAGGGCACGCCCTTTACCATGAGATGGAGGCACACCTCGTTGACGCAGCCGCCTCCAAACTGCTGCCTCTGCATCACATCCAGGGCCCATCTCCTGTCCTCGGTAAAGATATATAGCGCCAGACCATGCTCACGGGATGCGATGTTTTCCAGCAGACTGTCTATCTCAGCGTCCTTGAAGGGCACCACCGGAAGCAGCGGGCAGAAAAGCTCGTGATTGACTATTTTTTCATCCAGTGATACCGGATAGATGATCGTAGGCTCAAAGCGGCAGGTGCCGCGATCCCCGTTTCCTCCGTATACGATACGATCCGCATATTCCGTGGCCTCGCTCTCACATTTATCGTAGGCATCTCGGCTGACAAGCTTGGAATACTCCGGGTTTTCCAGGGCATTTCCGATCTGTCTTTCAAAAGCATTTTTCAGTGCCTCCAAAAACTGATCGGCTATCTCCTCCGCCACGGCGATCTGATTGATATTGATGCATATCTGTCCCGCATTCAAAAGTTTGAAAAATGCAATCTTCCTGGCGGCATCATCGATATCCGCATCCTTTCTGACTATGCAGAAATTGCCCTGCTCGCCGCCCAGCTCCAGCGCAACGGGAGTCAGGTTTTTGGCCGCCATCTCCATGACATGCCTGGCCACACGGGGAGATCCCGTATAAAAGATCTTGTCAAATCTCTCCTCGAGACACATGTCCGCCACATCATGACCGCCGTCTATCACGGTGATATATTCCGGAGGAAAGGCCTCAGAGATAAGCTGCTGCAGTGCCCTGGTACAATTTGGGGTCTTGCTGCTGGTCTTGATGACTGCGGTGTTGCCCCCGCCTATGGAAGCTACCAGCACGCCAAGCGATAAAAGTATGGGAAAATTAAAGGGACTGATGATGAGGCTGACGCCGTAAGGCATCTTGAAGACCTTGGTCCTCATGCTGGGAAAGCACAAAACCCCTGAATAATGAGTCTCGGGCTTTGCCCACTTCCTGAGGCCGTGGATCATCTCATTGGCCTCCAGGATCACCGTGCCGATGTCGCAAAAATAGGCCTCCAGGGCATGCCTGCCCAGATCCGCCTCAAGAGCGGTCTTCAGATCTTCTTCGTGATCCTCCACGGCTTTCTTAAGTTTCTTTAATTGTCTTATGCGAAACTCCACATCGAGGGTCTTGTCTGATCTGAAAAAAGACCTCTGATCCTCAACTGTCTTATGTATGCTTTCCTTCGTCCACATTGCTATTTCCCCATCCAAAATCTGTAGGAGGCCAGTAGCCGGCCTCCTACAGATAAAAATATGATCCTATGTTAGTGTATCATTCGCCAAGCTTAAAGAAGTCGATGGCTGCGCTCATGTCCTCATTGATGCTTCGCATCTCAGTGGTGGAATTCTGTGTATCGGAGCAAGCCTCAGTAACTGTCTGACATGATGCCGCAACCTCCTGGGCCGATGCACCAAGCTCCTCAGAAATAGCTCCCAGATCCGTGGTGGACTTGGTGAGCTCGTCCTTGATCTCCCCCAGCTTATCCGCCATACCCCTGATGGTATTGATCTCGGTGATAGCCGTCTCCACGGAATCGGAAAGGACATTGAACTTCTCCTGAGCCTGCTCGATATCGGTCTGCTCACGATTGATGACCTCAAATACACGGTTGGACATCTCCACTGTACCGTTGGAGAGCTCCGTAACATTTTCGATGATAAGCTTGATCTCCTTGGCGGACTCAGCAGAGGAATCTGCAAGGGATCTGATCTCATCAGCAACTACCGCAAAGCCCTTGCCTGCCTCGCCTGCACGGGCAGCCTCGATGGAGGCGTTCAGTGACAGCAGGTTGGTCTGGGCTGCGATGGACTCGATGGCCTGTACCGCTGCCTCGATCTCACCGATGGCCTGGTTGGTCTCGGTGATCTTGCTGGTGATATCGTTCATGGCGCCTACGGACTCATTGGCGCCGGCGTAAACCGACTGCATGCAGTCAGTGGCATCGTTGTTGGCATTCTTGATGGTCTGTGATGCCTCATAAAGAGTGCTGACATTGCTGTTAAGGGACTCGATATTGTCACCCAACTCGATGGCGCGGCTGGCCATAACCTGAGCGTTCTCAGCCACTGCCTGTGAGGTGTCTGCCACCTCGCCGATGGCAGTGTTGATCTGGGATACGGAATCCACATTTTTACCTGTCATGCCGTCCACATCAACGATGGCCTTATTGAGGACGGAGGCAGATAACTTGACAGAATTCATGGAACTGGACAGCGCATCTCTTAAGCCCCTGAAGGAAGCAATAAGGTTCTTCGTCTCATAGATATGGGAATGGGCATCGGTCTCAACCGTAACATCGCCGCCGGCAAGCTTTGCCAAAACCTCGGATACCTTGATAAGGGGAATGGATATGACCCTCTCAAGGAGCAACCCTATGATGGTAAAGAATACTATGCACACAAGGATGATGATGATGATGGCATTCCTGGTGTGGGTAACGCCGCCAAGTACTTCATCCTCATCGGCAGTCAGAACAGCGATGTAGTTGTCTCCCTCGCCTATGTAATAAGCGGCATATTTTACCTTGCCCTTGTAGTTGTACACAATAACCTCGGGATCGGGGCTCTCTCCCTTTTCAAGTCCTGCCACCAAGCCCTTGACCGCTGCATTCTCAACGGGATTGCCGATCTTGGACTCGTCGGGATGATAGAGCATGGTGCCCTGACTGTCAACATAATAGATGTAAGCAGTAGAAAAGCCCAATGCGGAAACATCGGAAATTGCCGCTGATATATCACTGACATAGGTGCCGCAGCCCACAAAGCCGATGGGTGTATCTCCATCCATCACTGCACAGTACATGGACATAATATTCTGTCCCGATACGGGAGATGTAAGGATACCTGTATTAAACACACCGTCAGCAGACAGGATATTGTTCTGAAGACCCGTAAGCGCATCTCCCTCTCTAAGGACCATCCCTATGGCTCCCTCGTTGTTATGGGTGATAACCTGAGAATTCCAATCTGCCACATATATGCCTTCCCAGCCCTCAAGGGTGGAAAAATAATCCATGGTATAGGCCTGGGCCTGAGCCTGCAGAGAAGCATCCTCGGGATGTAAAAGGGCTTCCTTGACTATGGGCGCTTTCGAAAAGCCCATGAGCAGGTTGCCGTTTTTCGCTGCTATGGTATCAAACGAACTACCAACGTTCTCGATAACCTGTATCAGTGAATCGTGGCTCTGGTCTTTGATCTCCTTTGAACTCTGAATAATGGAAACAAGACCGATGATGAGAGATGTGGTCACAAGGGGTATCATTCCAAACATTATGAGGGTTTTCCTCATATCTAACCCCTTGGCCTTTTTTGACCCCTGTGTCTTAACTTTGACATTTTTATCCTTCTTAGCCATAAAACCTCCCTGTAAAACTAATCTGATGCTACAAAAAAATGCAGCTGCCAACACATACTATACTTAAGCTAAATTTTACTATTTACTGTCCTTTAATGCAACAAAATAATTATAACTTGTACCTGATATCCAAAAATAGTAAAATCATTAATGGTTTAACCGGATAACTTCAATTTGGGAGGATTTTACAATGGACGAAAAAAAGTATTACAAACAAAACCTCTGGTGCTTCCCACTGGGAACTGTGGGACGCGATATGGTGTATGTGCTGGTTTCCAACTTTCTTCTGACCTACATCATGTTCACCAGGGAGCTCACCAATGCTCAGCTGGGCGCCATCACCGCCATTATGGTGGCTGCCAGGATCTTTGATGCCCTAAACGATCCCATCATGGGCAACATCATCGAGCGCACGCGCAGCAAATACGGAAAGTTCAAGCCCTGGCTGGTGGCAGGTGCCATCTCCACCACAGCGGTCATAGTATTTTTGTTCAATACTAAGCTTACCGGCTGGTCCTTTATTACCGCCTTCGGCATATCGTATTTCGCTTTTTCCATCACCTATACCATGAACGATATAGCATACTGGGGTATGATCCCTGCTCTTTCCAGAGATGGCGGCGCCAGAGATACCTTTACATCCCGGGCCACCCTTTTTGCAGGCATCGGTAATGCTCTTGCCAGCGTGGCCATCCCCATTTTCACCGCAGGTGCCATGGCCCTGGGTGGCAGCACAGCCAGTGGCTACGGCTACATGTCCATCATCATCGGCATACTGGCTCCCGCATTTTTGCTCTTTACCGTATTCGGAGTCAGGGAAAACAGGGACGATATGAAGCTCCCTCCCACTCCCCTGTCCTTTAAACGCATTTTATCCACCATCACAGGCAACGACCAGCTGCTTTGGATATCACTGATATTTTTGATCCAGGAAACCGGCAGTATGATCATAGCAGCGGGACTTGGCTCCACCTATATCTATTTCCTGTACGGTTATCGCGGCGGACTCTATTCCACCTTTACCCTGGTGGGTATGTCAGCCACTGCTTTCCTTATGATCTTTTATCCCATGATAGTCAAAAAGCTGGGACGCATGAAACTGATGACGGTGCTTTTGGGATTATCCATGGTTGGTTATGTGATGATGATCGCATCCCGTGGACTGGGCAATTCCACCGCAGGCTTCTGGGTACTTACCATAGGATATATGCTGGGAAGCTTCGGACAGTACGGTTATTATCTTATCATGATGATATCAATTTTGAATACGGTTGAATATAATGAGTACAAGTTCGGCACCAGGGATGAGGCCATCATCGCATCCCTCAGACCGTTTTTGACAAAGATGTCTTCCGCTATTTTAGTTATGATCACCTCTCTTACCTATATGGCCTTTGGGGTGACGGATTACACCAACCAGATCTCAGCCTTTGAGAATCAGGCAGCCTCTGGCGCCATCACCGAGGAGGCAAAGCTGGATGCCATCGACCAGGTGCTGACCACAGTGCAGAGTTCCCAGACCGATGGACTGCTCTTTGTAATGGTCATCCTGTCGGCTATAATGATGATCGCTTCATATCTGATCTACAAAGCCAAGTACACACTGGATGAGGCCACATATGATCATATATGTGAGGAACTGGAGAAGAGAAAATAAGATCCTTCGGGCTTACGCCCTCAGGATGACACCGCTGTCATTCTGAGCGCAGTGAAGAATCTTTAAAAGGACTCCGGCGGATCACCGGAGTCCTTTTTATTTTACATGTTCACATTAAATAAGTTTCTTAATTGGTTCACTATATCATCTGAATTGGCATTGATGGCCGCCGCCTCATTGATACCGGAAATCTTTTCCAGATCGCCGTCACCGCTGTAGTTATAAGCGATGGTATAGACCGGAACCTGGAGTCCTCCCACGATACCGGAGATACGGTTCAGGGAATAACCCTCATTCTGCTCTCCGTCTGTCAAAAGAAAGATCATGGGCTTGGCTCCGGGAACCTCATCCATTTTCTTCTCTATCATATCCATGGCAACCAAAACAGCGTCATAGGTGGCGGTACCGCCGGATGCCGTAAGGTTTTTCACCTCACCGGAGAAGTAGGCCTGCTGGGTAGGATCGAACTGCTGGATAGGCAGGTTCACCGTAACATCCGACGAATAACTCACCAGTCCCACATAATGCTCCTCCCCGATATACACAGAGGACTTGACCAATGAATCCTTCAGGGAATTGATGGGCTCGCCGTCCATGGATCCGGATACGTCCGCAATGAAAACCGCAACGATGGGCTTACCGCCGTTTTTATTCTGCTTCCATACCTTCTGGGCAGATACATACTGGGTACCGTTGAGTCCGGGATCCTGGCTCTTGTAATCATCGTGGAGGTTGAAGCCCTTTTCCGTAGCCAGCTTCTGGTTGTTATCATTTTTGCAGTATTCCACAAACATCTGAGCCGCCTGCTTTTCCTTATCGGAATCCCAGTCAAAGGTGTATACGGGATGGTCATGCCTGATGCCTGCGGGAATGTATACATAATCCCGAAGCTCCGGGGTATTCACATATGCCTGCTCCTCCATGACCATGGCGTTGATAACGCCCTTGCTGGCCTGGGAACGGAGAACCGCCGTGGTATATGCTACAGGAGGTGAATTCTTCTGATACTCCAAAAGTGCCTCACTGGCCTTGGAGGACAGAGGATCGTTTTCATCAAAGGACTTGAGCATGGCCGTCAGGATGTTGAGTCCGGTACTGGAGGTGTAGGGATTGGTATAAGCAAAGGTCAGATTGCCGTTTATGGAAGCAGTCAGCACGTTTGCCACCGTAGCCTCACCATACTCGGAAATAAAGGAATCATACACATCCTGCTTTATGAGAAGTCCCGCTGTGTTGCCCGCAATGCGGTCCTCTATCTTTTCGATATTGACCCCGGAGGCCTCCAGCATCATGCCCCAGGCATAGTTACTGGGAATGTAAACCTCGGGCTCATAGGCTCCGGCATTGATATAGGTAACCACCTCACCGGAAGTGATCTTTCTGACGGAAACCGACACGGACTGGCCGTCGATCTCATAGCCCTCCTTATTGAAGCGCTCCGCTACCACGTTAAGCCAGTCATCAGGTGCATCCGCGCTCATCTCCGTAGCTGCTGCTATCTCTATATCGATATCTCCCCTGCCGTGTACCATGATGGGAAAAGTATCGATATCAGCCAGTGCGTCCGCCTCGGTGGACTGCTCGGAATATATGTCCATGGTGGGGTTGGTCACCGTGGAAACATCCACCTTTTTAAGCAGACTCTCAAGCTCTGTCTTGGCGTCCTCATAGGAAAGTGCATTTTCCCTACCACTATTTTTCGTGATAACGTCAGATCCACATGCCGTCAAAAGAAGCATGGATGCCGCTAAAACAAGGGCTGTGATTCTCTTTTTCATAGTCGCCTCCTGTTCTAGTGTGACCGTTTCCAAATAAGTAGACTTTGAAAACGGGCACACTATTTGGTCTTCGTACTCTTGATCAAAATATCCTTGTAGCTGGTAAGTGTCTCCAGCTCGTCTCTGTCGTTTTCACCCTGGGAATTGAGGTAGTCTGTCAGAGAAAGCAAAAAGCCGGATGTGTTCTCCAATAATTCCTTATTCTCACCGATGCACTCCTCTATGCTGTCCCCAACCTTTTTGCAGTCCTCGGATCTGTCCCTGGATCCGATCTCCATATAGTTTAAAACCTTGCGGATGTTTTTGAGCATGCCCTGCTCCACCCGGTCTAAAATGTCCTCTGCATCATCCAGCTTTTCAGCACCGTTTTTACGGAGCAGTTCCCCCAGTCTGGCCTGGAGATCATCCATCTTTTCCGACTGCCCGATGAGGATCCCGATACCCTCGGAAAACCCATTCCACTCATCCTTCATATTCTCGGAAAGTTCGCTCCGGATGGTACCCTCGTCCAGTCTCTTGGATACTGAAAGCACCGACTCCTTTTCCCGCTTTAGCCTGTCGCTTTCCAGCAATTTCTCCTGATCTGCGGCGATACGCTCCGCTTCCTTTTTTTCAACCAGCATGTACCGTCTGGCCTCCAGGGCTCCCGTAACTATGCTGCATGCAGCAAAAATGCCGCACAGCACCTTGACCGCCGAAGTGAGTGCGCGGTAGGTCCCCACACCGTAATAAATGATGAGGGTATCCTCTGCCGCCGCCATACCAAAAAGCCCCAGTATGGATGCCAATAGCAGCACGGTAAATATGATGATACCGCCATAACGAAATTTGTTATTCAAACACTGTTCTCCTTAAGCTTTTTTGCAAATGATCGCAGGGCCTCGATCCTTTTTGCCGCATCCCCTGCCGCATCCGCCGTATCATAGGCCACTGCCGCATCCCCGGTCATAGTCTCAAGCTTCTCATAGCGGGCCAGAATAGTCTCCACCGTGGTCTGATATATGGCTGTAGCCGTAAGGTACTCACCCTCCAACTCCCGGGAATCCGTTTTTATCTGCTCCAAAAGCCTCTGTCCCCGGGCCTTGTGAGTACGTATATTGATAAGGAGCATGTCCAGCTCTCTGTCGTCGGCCTCCCGGATATCATCGATGATCTCCTCCTCCCGGGATAAAAGCTCATCAATACGGCTCTGGTAGCCGGCTATCCGCTCCCTGTCATGCTCATATAAAAGGTCAAGTCCCATGACGCAACCCTCCTTCTAATAATTATAGTAAAAGCACAAATAGTTGCAAGTATAATGTTGTAACCTGAGGAAAAATAGTCTAAAATTAGAAAGTATCTTTTATTCGGCGAGACATATAAGGAGGGGGTATTATGATCACGAGCAACAGCACCATAAAAGAGGTATATGCAACACCCATAGGACATGACGTTTTAAAAAAGGTACTGATGCAGCTGGGCCTCTCCGATTCTGCCATCCAGGGACCCCTGGTGGGGAGTATCCGTCTTAAAAATATTCCCCGGCTCTCCAAGCTGGTAAACAGAGAAATCGATCTCTGGTTCATCGAAGCGATGATAAAGCTCATCAATTCCGAGACCAGCGTCCCCGGTCCGGGCACAGGTGAGATCAGGGAAAAATGGTGGAAGGAAGCCGTTTTTTATCAGATCTATCCCCGCACCTTCAGGGACACTGACGGCGACGGCATCGGAGATCTGAAGGGGATCATCGAAAGGCTGGATTATCTCAAGGATCTGGGGGTGGACGCCCTCTGGCTTTCCCCTGTCTACGACTCTCCCAATGATGATAACGGCTATGATATCAGAGATTACAAAAAGATAATGAAGGAGTTCGGTTCCATGGAGGACTTTGATGCCCTTTTGGACGGACTCCATAAGAGAGATATGCGGCTCATCATGGATCTGGTGGTGAATCACACCTCCGATGAACATAAATGGTTTAAAAAGGCCATCAAGGATCCCGACTCCAAATACAAGGACTACTACTACCTCTATCCCTCTGACGGTTCTGCGGTGATCAATGGAAAGAAGCTCACAGGGGATGCACTCCCCAACAACTGGACCTCATTTTTCTCAGGTCCTGCCTGGTCGAAATATGGTCCCGATGAGCTGTGGGGGCTGCACCTGTTTTCCAAAAAGCAGCCTGATCTTAACTGGGAAAATCCCAAGGTACGCAAGGAAGTAATCGATATCATCAACTTCTGGCTGGATAAGGGCGTGGATGGCTTCAGGATGGACGTAGCCAACTACTATTCAAAGGACGGCCTGTCAGACGGCGACAATACCATTGGCAGCATGTTTGGTTTTTACGGCATAGAGCACTATATGTTCGGTCCCCATATCCATGAGTATTACAGGCAGCTTCGGGCCGAGGCCTTTGGTCCCCATAATGCCTTTACCGTGGGCGAGACTGCCGGCATAGGTATGGAGATGGCCAAGCTCATCACCTCGGAAAACCGTGGCGAGCTGGATATGGTATTCACCTTTGATCATCTGGAGACTCCGGGACACGAGAGATTTGACGACTATATCTATGATCTGAATTTCTATCGTGACCATATGATCGACTGGATGGAAAACTACGGTAATGACTGCTGGACCTCGCTTTTCTACAACAATCATGACAATCCCCGTATGGTGAGCAAGGTCAATCCCGATCCCAATTTCAGGCAGCCTCTTGAGATACTTTTGGCCGCCATGCTTTTGACCCTCAAGGGCACTCCCTTTATCTATCAGGGAGATGAGATGGGGCTTGTAAACTATGGTTTTAAGAGTATAGACGAGATCACGGATATCGAATCCAGGAATAAATATGCAGAGATGATCGCTGCCGGTACATCCGAGGAGGATGCCTTTTCCATCATTTTGGCCGGCACCCGCGAGCATGCCAGGAGGTTGCTGCCCTGGAGCGATCTGACTGCGGAGGCTCCCGAACATCTGACTCAGCGGGCGGACGAATATATGCTGGCAGTATATAAGAATCTTATCGAGTTGCGTCACAAATATAAGGCTTTGGTGTATGGCACCTTTACGGTGACAAACAAGAGTAAGGGCCGCTTTACCTATATGCGCGAGTATAAAAAGGAACGGATCGTGGTGGATCTGAATCTGGAGGCTCATTCCGCGAAGCACGCCTTCAATGATCCGGATTACAAGACCGTCTTTGCGCCTCTGGCTGATCATTCAAATATGGATTTCCTGTCGCCATATGAGGCAAGAATTTGGATCAAGAAGTAAGATCCTTCGCTTCGCTCAGGATGACGGTGGTATGTCATTCTTCTCCTTACTTGGAATAGCGGTGGTATGTCATTCTGAGCGTAGCGAAGAATCTTTAAGCATTTCTCCCGAATTCGGATAATCCGAGACCTTCATTACGTTCCAGCACCATGCCTACGGACCATGAGTTGACGAAAAGCAAAAGCGCACGACCGCGCATATCCTTCACTTTTTTCATGTCCGAGGTGCCGATGATACGCTCCACATCCGTGTCGCTTTCGATCCAGCGGATGTGCTCGTAGGGCAGGGTATCCATGCGGATCTCCACTCCGTACTCATTTTCCAGACGATACTTTAAGACGTCGAACTGCAGCACTCCAACCACGCCAACTATGATCTCCTCCATTCCGGAGTTGAACTCCTGGAAGATCTGGATGGCGCCCTCCTGGGCTATCTGCTCTATACCCTTAATAAACTTCTTACGCTTCATGGTATCCACCTGTGACACCCGGGCAAAATGCTCCGGAGCAAAGGTGGGTATACCCTCAAATTCAAACTTCTCAGATGAGGTGGTCAGGGTATCTCCGATGGAATAGATCCCGGGATCAAATACTCCGATGATATCTCCCGCAAAGGCCTCATCCACCATGTGTCTGTCATCAGCCATCATCTGCTGAGGCTGGGACAGTCTCACGTCCTTGCCACCCTGAACATGATGCACCGTCATACCGGCATCAAACTTACCAGAGCAGATACGCATGAAAGCTATCCTGTCACGGTGGGCCTTGTTCATGTTGGCCTGGATCTTGAAAACAAAGGCAGAGAAATCCTGATCGAATGGATCGATCACTCCGGTGTCAGCCTTGCGCGAAAGGGGCACTCCCGTCATCTGTAAAAAGTGCTCCAAAAATGTCTGCACACCGAAATTGGTCAGGGCCGATCCGAAGAAAACAGGGGAAAGCTCGCCGGCGAAAACAGCCTCCTGATCAAACTCGGCTCCGGCTCCGTCCAAAAGCTCCATCTCATCTAAAAGCTTATCCAGTTCCTCTCCTGTAACATGATCGGTTATCTTTTCGTCATTTACACTGACTCTCTCGGTCTCGCCCAGCTTGGTACCCTTTTTCGTATCAGAGAATAAAAGCACCTCTTTGGTATCCCTGTCATAAACACCCTTAAAGTTCTTTCCCGAACCGATGGGCCAGTTAATGGGGCAGGTGGGCATGGAAAGCTCGGTCTCTATATCATCCAAAAGCTCGAAGGTATCCATGGCATCCCTGTCCATTTTATTTATGAATGTAAAAACGGGAATATGCCTCATGGCGCAGACCTTGAAAAGTTTTCTGGTCTGTGCCTCCACACCCTTTGACGCATCTATGACCATCACTGCGGAGTCCGCCGCCATAAGGGTACGGTAGGTATCCTCTGAAAAGTCCTGATGTCCCGGGGTATCCAGGATGTTTATGCACTTATTTTCATATTCAAACTGAAGCACAGAGGAGGTGACCGAAATACCTCTCTCCTTTTCTATCTCCATCCAGTCGGACACCGCATGCTTTGCGGTTGCCTTTCCCTTTACCGAACCGGCGGTGTTTATCTGTCCGCCGTAGAGCAAAAACTTCTCCGTCAACGTAGTCTTGCCTGCATCCGGGTGGGATATGATGGCAAATGTCCTCCTGCGTTCTATTTCCTTTTTAATGTCCATTGTTTACCTTTCTATATTACATCCTGCCGCGTCAATTGCCATTCAAAGTGCAGTCCTTTGTCATTAAAAGCGCAGCGAAGAATCTTATTCTCATCTCGATGCCAAAAATTTGATCTCCTTCAGCATCCTCTCATCCTGAGGGTAGAGCCCGATATACTCCCTGGCATGAGCCAGTGCCTCATCCCACTCTCCCATAAACTCGCATGCGGCCACACGATCTCCCAGAAGCCGGCGATATGTCTCCTGACTGAGATCCTTTGGTTTTTCCTTTTCATCCTCTGTATTATAGTAAGCGATGGCCTTTTCAAAACAGTCATTGGCGCTCTCATATTCCTCAAGCTGCATGTACTGCTCCCCTGCCGTGGCCAGCCCCTCTGCCGTAGGAGCATCGGACAGGACATAGGCCGACAGCTTTTGGATGGCACCATCCCGGTCACCCTGCTGCACCAGAACCTGCCCCAGATACACATCTGCCTCAGCAAACCCGGCTCCCGAAGATTTTGTCAGGGATTCCATGGCGTTATCGTACTGTTCCAAAATAATATACAGCCGTCCCCGCCAGAGCTGGTCCTCGTCGGTATCACCTATGGAGGAAAGAGCGGCGCTTACTATGGAAAGCCCGGACTCACGCTGCCCGTTGGCATTCAGGTCGGAAAAGACCTGTATCACTCTCTCGTAGTCTCCGGGAGATGCAGCTATGGAGCTCCTGTAGTCTGCCAATGCCTTGTCATATTCGCCTTCCGAGAGGTAAATGCTGCCTCTGAGGTAGTAGGCGTCGGCATTTTTTTCATCATAGGCAATAACGTTATCAAGAGTCTCACAGGCACCTGCCACATCATCCAGCCGATACTGGGCCACTGCCTTGTAATAACATATGTCTATCTCTCTGGCAGTCACCCTGCCTCCCGCGTAGCCCAGGGCTTCGTCAAAACCGGCCAGGGCCTCCTCATATTTTCCGTCCTTTAATGCGGCTATGGACAATTCCTTGACCTCGTTTTGGGTTTCAACATCTTTCCCGCCACAGGAGGTCAGCATCAGCACCGCCATTAAAAGAGGGATGATCCTAAATACTCTATTCTTCATCATTCAACCTTTACACTGCAATGGGAATATTTTTTATCTGCTCTCCCGTAACATAATCATCCAGCCTCACATCCTCCTCCGTAAAGTCATAGAAATTATGCTTGTCGGGGTTGAGCCAGAACCTGGGTGCCGGATACTGCTCTCTGGTGATCAGTTCCTCGATAAGGGGCACATGCCGGTCATAGATATGCGCATCTGCTATAACGTGAACCAGTTCTCCCACTTCCATATCACACTCCCGGGCCAGCATATGCATGAGCACAGCGTACTGGCAGACATTCCAGTTATTGGCAGCCAGCACATCCTGGGAACGCTGGTTTAAAATGGCGTTCAAAACCAGCTTGTCACTCCCCGGCCTTGTGGTGACATTAAATGTCATGCTGTAAGCGCAGGGATACAGATGCATCTCGCTAAGGTCCTGATGCACATACATATTTGTCATGATGCGCCTGGAGTAGGGATTGTTTTTTAGATCGTAGATCACCCTGTCCACCTGATCCATATCCCCCTCGGGATAGTGATGCTTTATGCTCATCTGGTAGCCGTAGGCCTTGCCGATGGAACCGGACTCATCAGCCCACTCATCCCAAACGTGTGACTTTAGATTATTGATGTTATTTGACTTCTGCTGCCATATCCAGAGCATCTCGTTGGTAGCGCTTTTTATTGCGGTACGTCTGAGTGTTATGGCAGGAAATTCCTGACTCAGATCATAGCGGTTCACCACGCCGAATTTCTTTATGGTATAGGCACTGGTGCCGTCCTCCCATTTGGGACGGACCTTTTCTCCCTCTGTGCTGACACCGTTGTCCAAAATGTCACGGCACATATCCACAAAAATCTGATCTGCTCTACTCATCTTTATTAAACTCCTCCATAAGTGCAAGCTTCATCTGATAGTACTTGGGCGAGAAATCCACATAGTGCTCATGAGGATTGGAGAATCTCTTTTCCTCGTCCCAGATCTCATTATCCATCTGATCCTTTACATAGGCCGCGATCTCTGTGATGGAAGGCATCTTTTCTATCAACTCACCATTTTTGATATACTGCTTTCTGATCTCCTTGATGGTGCAGTTGTGATACTCGATCCTGCGCCAGGGCTCCTTGGGAGCGATGGCCTTGTAGCCGTTTGAAATATCGGGGGTCTCATCATCACAGGTGATAAGATCCGCATGGGCGAAGCCCTCCTCGTTGTAGATCCTGTATACCCTTTTAAAACCGGGGTTCGTGATCTTTTCCTGGGTCGCGGAGATCTTGATCTTGGGTACCCAGTGCCCGTTTTCCTCCATGGCAGCCAGCTTGTATACGCCGCCAAAGGTGGGATGGGGAGATGCGGTGATCAGGTTGTCACCTACGCCGAAGCTGTCTATCTGCGCACCACGGTCCAGCATCTCGGTTATCTTCCACTCGTCCAGCGCATTGGTGGCCATGATCTTACAATCATTCATACCAGCCTCATCCAGCATCTTCCTGACTTCCTTGGAAAGCCATGACAGGTCACCGGAATCAAGACGTACCGCCTTGAGACGTTTGCCCATGGGCTCTAAGTATTCCTTTGCCACCTTGATGGCATTGGTGGCACCGGAACGGAGTACGTCGTATGTATCTATGAGGAATGTGCAGTTGTCGGGATAGAGATCCGCGTATGCCCTGAAGGCCTCCTCCTCTGTCTCAAAGCTCATGATCCAGCTGTGTGCGTGTGTCCCTGCCACCGGCATGCCAAAGATCTGACCCGCCAGAACCGTGGATGTACCAACTGCTCCACCCAGCATGGCAGCCCTGGCTCCGTAGATGGCCGCATCGGCGTTCTGTGCACGACGGCATCCAAACTCCACCACAGGTCTGCCCTTTGCAGCACGGACTATACGGTTGGTCTTTGTGACGATATTGGACTGATGGTTGAACTGATTCAGTATAAAGGTCTCCACCAGCTGAGCCTCGATAATGGGTGCCACCACCGTGATGATGGGCTCACCTGGGCTCATGACCGTACCCTCAGGGAAGGCATACACATCACCTGTGAACTTGAAGTCCTTAAGATAAGCCAGAAACTTTTCATCGAATGCGTTGAAACTGCGCAGATACTCAATATCCGCATCGGTAAAATGCATATCCAAAAGGAAATCGATTATCTGCTGCAACCCGCCGAAAATGGAAAAGCCCGCTCTCTGGGGATTCTCGCGGTAGAACACGTCGAATGCCGCACGCTGATTTTGTCGTCCCAGCAGAAAATATCCGTTGGACATGGTAAACTCATAATAGTCTGTCAGTAATGTCAGGTTTCTCTCGCTCATTTTTTCTCCTTTTTCTCTTGACACGTCAAATCAAATAGTATAATATATGCATTGTTAGGTAACACTAACTATCTCCTTATTACTTTTCATACAATACATACATCAGAAGCTGCCGGTGATCTCACCGGCAGTTTCTGATTACACATGATTATATCACAAGTTTCTTCTTTTATAAATGATTACTTCTTCTTTTTGGAAGACATGATCCCCAGCCCTCCTGCTATCAATGCCGGGATCGCCAGCATGGCCACCATCGTGAAAACTGAACCAATCTTTGTATTAGCCTCCAATGTGGTATCTGTCTGCTCTGCAGCCTCAGTGGTATTTACCTTGTTTTCCGTAACATCCACTGAAACATTTGTAAAACCGGTGTTGGTGCCATAGTATGAGTCAAAATCGCTGCGGTCAATGTAGCTTTCTGTCAGCTCGTTATGCTCATCCGTTGTGACAGTGTTCGAATAATCTCCGTTAACGGTCACAGTGATACCGCCGTCTCCGGATACGACAGTCTGACCATCTGCGATGATGGTAACGGTCTTGCCGTTTTCATCCACGATCTCTGCCCCGTCCTCTGCATTCAGGCCGGATATGGTCGTATCTTCAGTTACAATCCATTTTGATCCCTTTGATATGTTTACTATGATCGGACTTTCCGATGTGGTGCCGTTTTCATTTTCCTTTATGGTCATGGCACCTGTGTAGGTGCTGCCGTCTAAAAGGTAGAAATCCAGGGAACTTATGGTATCCACGCTGATATCACCGGTCAGGGTCTCGTCATAGGCAGTGAACACCACGCTGCCGCCATTTTTGCCTGCACTGCCCCAGTTGTTGGAATCATTACCCTCTATCTGAAGCAGGTTTGCCTTGGTGCTGTCAAAAACCAGGGTGGTATTTTTCAGTACAATATCACCGGTGGTATTGGTCACATAGAAGAAAGCTCCTTCCTCTATGGTGGTTGTAAGTGTTGAGTCCACTGCGTTGAAAGTCGCGGTCTCTCCCGTGGAGGTCTCGGCATCACCTGATGTTGACTGGTAGATGATAACGCCGTTTGCTACAGGATCACTGGCAGATGCCTTGGTGATCTCGCTTTTGAGGTCACTGTCACTGATGACTATAGTGTTGTAGCCCTCCATGCCCGCGATCTGGCTGCCGGTTGCTGTCCCCGTCACATTTTTGACCTGGATATCTCCGGTGGAATATAAAACCGGGGAGCCGTCGCCATTTGTGTTAATCGTTGAGTTTGTCACCGAGATGTTTCCGCCGCCTCTGTCTGTGGCCACCGCTGCACAGTGGTTACCGTCGGTGTTTATGGTCAGTTCGTTACCTATGATGGTACCGTCATAGGTGGCATCCAGTCCTCTGGAGTTATCTTCCGTCGTACTGATTGTCACGTTGTTTGCAAAGACAGTACCGCTGTCGGTTGCAAAAATACCATTGCTGCCTGTGCCGTCCGCACTGAGGCTTGTGTCTGAAATATAAGTCTTGGAATCTTCTCCCACTGTAAGCGCAATGGAGTTGACTCCGTAGAAATTGCATTTGTCACCGTCGCTGTCACTTCCTGACTTTTTAAGTGTTCCGTTTGTGATGGTAAGCGTACCGCCGTTTTGCGAAAGTGCTGCGTTCTGATCCGCATCATCCGCCTTCACGGTTTCTCCATCGGACGTAACCTCCTGTCCATCAGCCGTAAGTGCGCCTGTGTAGGTCCCACTGTAATCGAAATTGTGGGTGTCAGCTCCGCCACCGGGGCCACCCTGCATCCCACCAACGGGTCCACCCTGCATCCCGCCTTCACCATTCTGTTCTCCGTCGGGTTTTGCAGGAGGTTCGCCCTCCGGTTTCTCTCCACTGGGCTTTTCTCCGTCAGGCTTTGCGGGAGGCTCGCCTTCGGGCTTCTGCTTTTTATTATTATCAGTATTCTCTTCAGATATGGATGCGGCCTGCGCTATCATAGTAACAGGTGTCGTCATTGCAACTGCTGCCACCATAAGGATCATTGCCAGTCTCTTTGTCATTCTTTTTTTATTGATCATAGTGTACCTCACTTTCGGTGCTTTTCTTTTGCGTCTGATGACACTATAATCGTGCTACCTTAAACAAAACTTAAAAAAACTGTGTAAAATTTGTGAATTTGAAGTTGACAATCCCCCTCTCTTTTGATATTATATTCAAGTCGCGCGGAGG
>JAILEN010000104.1 GCA_024687655.1 Lachnospiraceae bacterium
GTCAATGTACTATATATTGCGTTAAAAAATATAAAACCACAATATTTTCCACAAAATAAAGAATTTTTATATAAAAATTATAGACAATAAGGAGAAAATATATTAGAATTGACTATGAGTTTTGGTCTGTGTATGTTTATGTACTTTTTCAGACCGTATTTTGATGTTTCACGAGAGGTAGTTTGTTTTGGATATAGCGTCACTCATAGCGTTGGCAGGCGGTGTAGTTCTGGTCATATTCGGTATAGTGTCATCAGGTGGTGTTGCAGCTCTTGGTAACTTCGTTGATATCCCTTCTGTTATCATTACCATTGGAGGATCCACCGTTGGTACCATCGGTAACAATAAGCTGCCTGACTATATCAACGGTATGAAGAGCATCGGCCTCTCTATCAAGGAGCCTCCCAATACCGATCCCACCGAAGTTATTAAGATGATCATAGATATGTCCAACATAGCCCGTAAGGAGGGACTGCTGGCTCTCGAGGAGCAGGCCAACAATATTGAGGACGAATTTTTGAAAAAGGGTATCATGCTTGTCGTAGACGGTACCGATGCCGACCTTGTGCGTGCTATTTTGGAAACGGATCTTGACTCCATGGAGGCCCGCCACAAGAAAAATATTAAGATCTGGGAGAAATGGGCTGAGCTGGGTCCCGCCTGGGGTATGATCGGTACCCTGATCGGACTGGTTAACATGCTTAAAAAGCTGGACGATGTGTCCACCATCGGACCTAACATGGCAGTTGCGTTGCTGACCACATTATACGGTTCACTGATCGCCAACTGGCTGTGCAACCCTACGGCAGGTAAGCTCGGGGTCAACAACGACCTGGAGGTCACCGTCAAGACGGTTGCAGTGGAGGGACTTTTATCCATACAGGCAGGAGAGAACCCCCGGGTTATCGAGGAAAAGCTCAAGACCTATCTGGCACCCGCTGATCGCGGCAGCGTAGGCGAGCAAGAGGGTGGTGAGTAAGCATGGGAAAAAAGAAACAGGAAGATCCCCCCGCCGGTTCGCCGGCATGGATGGCGACCTTCTCCGACTTGATGAATCTGCTTCTTTGTTTCTTCGTGTTACTGTTTTCCATGTCCACCGTAGATGCAGAGAAGTTTGAGATCGTTATCAACTCTTTCCAGGAGGCTTTTTCCATACTGCCCTCAGGAGGAGCTACACTTACAGAGGGTGTGATGATATCCTCGGGTATATCACAGCTTCCCGAGTTTGCCAATTATTTCGGCGACACTATGAGCAGTGGTGACGGCGATGGAGAGATAGACGCCGGCGATCTGGATGAGGAGGGGCAGGAACCCCCCGGCGGAGAAAATGAGGGTCAGGGCAAGTCCGACCAGGAGATAATGCAGGAGGCCATGGAGGAACTGGTGGATCAGATCCAGCAGGAAAAGCTCTCTGAAAGCGAGTCTATGGCTGAAAAGATCGAGGCGCTGGCTACCCAGTACGGTATCCAGGACATGATCGAGGTGGATTTCAACGGACAGTATGTCAGGATCACCATGAACGGAGCACTGCTTTTTGATTCCGGACAGTCGGAGCTTCGGAGTGAGGCGATCCCCCTGGTGGAAAAGCTCTCCAAGGTTTTAAATATCTACGGAGAGAACCTGATTGAGGTGGATGGACATACGGACAATGTCCCCATCCACTCGGCCAAGTACGAGGACAATGACGTTTTGTCCATGTACAGAGCTCTGTCTGTAGCCAATATGATCCGCAGCAACACCTCACTGGATCCTGCTCATATCGTATCGGCGGGACGAGGAGAGTACGAGCCGGTGGCTGACAATTCCACAGCGGAGGGCAGAGCCAGGAACCGCCGTGTAGAGATCAAGATCTACAACACTTTTGATGAGAACGAGATGGAGGTGGAGGCTGACGGCAGCACGGAGATGAAGCCCGCCGAGACCACCGATACCGACAATACACCTGCAGATGTTACCGTGACGGATGACTCATCCGCAGGCGGTACAGATAATGCACCTGCAGATACTACACCTACCGACAACACATCTTTGGAGGAGACGATCAATGAAGAAGAGTCTGTTGACAATAGTGACACTGGTTCTTTGCCTGGTGAATCTGATACTGACGGCGATAATGGTGTTCGCAGTAGTACCGGAAGTGAATAATGTCAATTCACTTATATCCAAGGTGGCTCAGGCCATAGACCTGGATACTGCAGCCGGCAACGAGCTGGATCTGGCGTCCACCGTTTCCATTGACAAGATCAATGCATATGGAGTCAACGGCGGCGAGACTATGACCGTAAATCTCCGTGACAGTGCAGACGGCAAGGATCACTTTATCGTAGCATCCATCACTCTTTCTGAGAATACGGAGAGTGAGGTTTACGGCACCTACGGCGGTGACAAGACTGCTACCTATGACGCCCAGATCAAGGCCAAGATCAACTCCACGGTGTCCAAGTACACCATTGAGGAGGTCAAGGACAATCCGGATGCGCTTTTGACGGATATCAGGGATCAGCTCAACATCATGTTTGGGGATAACACCTTTATAGCAGAGGTCGGTTTTGCAAGCGTAACATACCAGTAAAAAAGATTCTTCGGGCTGCGCCCTCAGAATGACACTTTGTCATCCTGAGGGTCGCGAAGGATCTTAAAGAGAGAGTGGCACATGAGTGATGTTTTATCACAAAATGAAATAGATGACCTCCTAAAGGCGTTAAACAACGGTGACGTTGATGTCGAGGAGATGAAAAAGACCAAAGAGAACACGGTCAAGGACTACGATTTTGCCCGTCCTTCCAAGTTCTCCAAGGAGCACCTGCGTACCCTCGAGATCATTTACGATAACTATGGACGAGCATTGTCCACCAGCCTTCCGGTTTACCTGCGAAAAAATATCCAGGTAGAGGTTATGAACTCCGAGGCAGTCACCTACATGGAGTTTTCAAATGCCTTGTCAAATCCGGTACTTTTGGGTATTATAGATTTTGCCCCTCTTAAGGGTAATATCATAATGGAGATGGCAACCAAGCTGGGATATGCTATAATAGACCGCATGCTTGGAGGTGAGGGTGAGCCCCTGGAAAAGAGCAGGGAGTTTTCCGAGATCGAGCTTCTGATCATCGAGCGTATCATGATCACATGCGTGGAGTTGATGCGTGAGCCCTGGGAGAACGTTTTGGACGTGGATCCCCGACTGGAGCGTATTGAGACCAACCCTCAGTTTGCACAGATCATTTCACCTACCGAGATGATCGCCATTGTTACCATCAATATTAAGATAGGTGAGGTAGAGGGACTTATCAACCTTTGCCTTCCCTACATTACATTAGAGCCCGTAATGGAAAAGCTCAATACCAAGTTCTGGTATTCCAGCATGCAGGAGGCTACGGACGAGGAGTATTCCAACGATATCGAGGGCCTCATCACCAAGGCAGAGGTGCCCATTACGGCCATACTTGGCAGCAGTACCATCAGTGTCAGCGACTTTTCGACACTGGTGCCCGGGGATATCATCAGGCTGGACAGAAAGGTGGATGATGAGCTGGACGTATTTGTGGGAGATATCAAAAAATTCACGGCATTGCCTGGTTCCTCCGGGAAGAATTATGCCGTTCGCATTACATCAGTGATAAGAGAGGAGACAAGCGATGGCTGATACGTCATTATCTCAGGAAGAGATAAATGCCCTGTTTGCCGGAGCCGCAGATGCCAGCACCCTGGGTGGCGGCGGCGGTGGTGGCGGCGAGGACGATGATATCACCAGCGATGAGCGGGATACCATCGGCGAAGTTGCCAACATAAGCATGGGTACAGCGGCGACGACGCTGTTCTCATTAGTCAATAAGAGGGTTGAAATATCCACTCCTGAGGTTTCCACTTCCACCTGGGACGAGATCATGTCACTGTACGCTAAGCCTTGCGTACTGGTGCGAATAGGATATACCAAGGGACTGGATGGCAGCAATGTCCTCATTTTGAAGGAGGACGACGTAAAGTGCATCACCGACCTGATGATGGGAGGCGACGGCACGAACCTGGATCAGGAGATTGGGGAGCTTCATCTGTCCGCTATCAGCGAGGCCATGAACCAGATGATGGGAAGCTCGGCCACATCCCTTTCATCCATGCTCAACATGATGGTGGATATCTCACCGCCTTCGTCGGATCTCATGGATCTGAACAATGACGGCGAGGCAGCCCTGGAGATAGACGATTTCCTCAAGGGCAGATTTGTTAAAATTGAGTTCAAGCTTTTGATCGGGGATCTGGTTGATTCCAAGATCATGCAGCTTTATCCCATATCTCTGGCCAAGGAGATGTGCAGGAGCGTGGCCTCCAACATGGAGACCGACAGCAGCTCCACCGTGGAGGACAGTGCTTATGACGAGCCTGCACCGGCTCCCGCAGCCGCACCGGCTCCCGGTCCGGCACCTGCAGCGGCACAGCCGCCCATGCCTGATATGGGTATGCCTCAGATGGATATGTCGGCTATGGGATACGCCCAGCCTCAGATGGCTATGCCTCCTATGGGTATGCCGATGCAGGCACCCCAGCAGCCGGTCAATGTTTCACCGGCGGCCTTCGCACCCTTTGCAGGGGCTTTCCCCGCACCGGGTATGCCTGAGAACATCGATCTTATCATGGATGTTCCCCTTGAGGTTACGGTGGAATTGGGAAGAACTCACAAAACTATTCATGATATCCTTGACTTTGCACCCGGAACTATCATAGAATTAAACAAGATAGCCGGTGAGCCCATAGACGTTTTGGTCAACGGCAAATATGTTGCGAAGGGCGAGGTAGTAGTTATCGAGGAGTCCTTCGGAATACGAATTACGGAGATTACGAAATAGTAATAGATTTAAGTAAGAAAGGAAGAGGTAGACATGGCAAAGAACATTCTTATTTGTGACGACGCAGCTTTCATGAGGATGATGATCAAGGACATTCTCACAAAGAATGGTTACAATGTAGTTGGCGAGGCTGAGAACGGTGTCAAGGCTATCGAAGCATATTCCGACTGCAACCCTGATCTGGTCCTTATGGATATTACCATGCCTGAGATGGATGGTATTGGGGCTCTTAAGGGCATCAAGGAAAAGGATCCCAATGCATCTGTTATCATGTGCTCGGCTATGGGTCAGCAGGCCATGGTTATCGAAGCTATCCAGTCAGGAGCCAAGGACTTTATCGTTAAGCCTTTCCAGGCAGAGCGCGTGCTTGAGGCAGTTAAAAAGGTGATTGGATAAGTGTATCTTGTGTCCACCGGAGAGAGTATCTTTCAGCTCATAGTTGTTATTGCGATCTTCATAGGGGTGTTGGTCATTACCTATTACGCCACCAGATGGATCGCCGGCTATCAGCGTGCAATGAATGTCGGCAAAAACTTCGAAGTCATTGAGATACAAAAGGTGGCAGGCAATCACTATGTGATGCTTCTTCGGGCCGGCAGTGGCAGGTATCTAATAGTGGGAGTTGGCAAGGAGGAGCTTACGCTTTTGGGAGAGCTTTCCCCCGATGAGGTTGTACTTTCGGAGCCTACTACCATGGATACTTATGGATTTAAGGACTCCTTCAGAGAGATCTTTGACAGATTCAGGTCTGATAAGGACGATAAGTAGCTATGGAAAAATTTAAAAGAATATATGGTATCGTAAGCGTTGTGTTTGCGTGTGCGGTCCTTGCAGTGACGGTGGCGGTTACTATTCCGGCTACCGTCTATGCTACCGGGGCATCGGGATATGGTGCTACGGGGTCCACGGACTACGGTGCTACAGACAGTGCGCCCAATGCCTCTGATCGGGTGACGGGCAGCGGCAGGGGCTTTACCCTCACCTTTGACGGTGATACCGGGACGCTGTCGTCCACGGTGCAGATCATCCTCGTTATCACTGTGCTGGCTTTGGCACCTACGATCCTCGTGATGTTTACATCATTTACCAGGATCATAGTAGTACTGCATTTCATCCGCATTGCCATAGGTACGCAATCTTCTCCGCCAAACCAGGTTATGATTGGTTTGGCACTATTTTTGACATTGTTTATCATGTGGCCCACACTTGAGACGGTCAACGAGAAGGCGCTGCAGCCGCTGGATGCCGGAGAGATCACACAGGAGCAGGCCTTTGACGAGATAGAGAAGCCCTTCAGGGAATTCATGTATGGCCAGACCCAGGCCAAGGACCTGGAGCTCTTTGTGGAAATTGCAAATATTACATATGAGGACTATGATGACGTGCCAATGACTGTCCTGGTACCCAGCTTCATTTTAAGTGAGCTTCGTACCGGCTTTATCATCGGCTTTTTTATCTATATACCCTTTATAGTTATAGATATGGTGGTTGCGTCCGTGCTCATGTCCATGGGTATGATGATGCTCCCGCCTACCACGATTTCCATGCCATTTAAGATTTTGCTGTTTGTATTGGCAGACGGCTGGAATCTGGTGATAGGAAATCTGGTCAAGACATTTTATTAAGATCCTTTGGGCTACGCCCTCAGGATGACAGGGGATACGGGAATCTCATTGTTGTTATTCTGAAAACAATGAGCGGCATTCTGAGCGAAGCGAAGAATCTTTACAGGAGGAGAGGATATGACAGAAGGACAGGTATTGGACGTGATGCGCGATGCATTTTATACCATGATACTCTGCGCGGCACCCATGCTGTTGACATCGCTTATTGTTGGTCTTGCTGTCAGTATCTTTCAGACGGTGACATCCATCCAGGAGCAGACTCTGACATTCATCCCCAAGATTTTGGCTTCGTTCATAGCGCTGATCCTTTTCGGACCTTTTATCATGAATACGCTTTTGGCTTTTATAGACAGGCTCTGGAACAATTTCAGCGTCTATATCCGGTAGTATGGGACTATGATGGAGTTTACTTTTGACCTGATGAATTTTGAGTATTTTTTACTCATCATGGTCCGTATAGCCACCTTCCTGTTTGTGGCTCCCCTCTTTGGACAGAGAGGAGTACCTGCCATTTCCAAGGTCGGGTTTTCGGGGATGCTGGCCATCATGGTCTTGTATGCAGTGCCGCCGGTGGAGGCACCCTACCAGTCCACCCTGGGGTATGGGATCTTAGTGTTCAAGGAGGCCATTACCGGTCTGATGATCGGATTTGCCGCATATATGTGCAACTCCATCATACTGTTTGCCGGTAATATCATCGATGTGGACATCGGGCTTTCCATGGCACAGCAGTTTGACCCCACCATGAATACACAGGTCACCACTACTGGTAACATGTACCTGTATTTTATGTTTTTGTTTATGATCGTCACCAATATGTACCAGTTTGTGCTGCGTGCGGTCATAGACTCTTTTACGGTGATACCCCTTGGGGGAGCGCAGCCCAGACCTGATTTTCTGTTGACGGCGCTGACCAACTACATTACCAACGTTTTTGTCATCGGCTTTCGCATATTTTTACCCGTGTTTGCCGTTATCCTCATCATGAACGTGGTGCTGGGGATCATGGCCAAGGTGGCGCAGCAGATGAACATGTTTTCCGTCGGTATCCAGATCAAGATACTGTCCGGGCTTTTTATTTTATATCTGATGATCTACCTCTTCCCGGAGGTATGCAGATTTGTATTTGAACAGATGAGTGACATGATGCGCCAGGTAGTAGAGGGGCTGCATTAGTGGAAGATACCTATTATTACAGTTTATCCTATGACCTGCAGTACTTCGCCGAGGACAAGACGGAGGAGCCTACAGGCAAAAAGATAGAGGATACCCGAAAAAAGGGTCAGGTGGGCAAGTCTCAGGAGTTTGCCCATGGTATACAACTGGTGTTTGCGTTCCTTATGCTTCGTATGTTTTCATCCTTCATGGGTGAGAGGTTTATCGGGGTGATAGACTGGGTATACGGCAAGGAGATAGTTGATATCGTCCATCTGGAGAGGGGAGGTCTCACCGTACAGACCATGTCGGTGATCCTCATGCAGGCTTTTTTGCAGATGCTTATCATCGTGGCACCTTTTTTTGCAGGAGGCTTTCTGGTAGCTCTTTTGTCAACCGGACTCCAGTTCAAGTTCAAGGTTACCATTGAGCCGCTGAAACCGAAGTTTGACAAGTTTAACCCCATCAATGGGTTTAAAAGGATATTCTCGCCCCAGTCGCTTATCAACCTGGGACTGTCTCTGGTCAAGATCATCATCATTTCGCTGGTGGTCTATTCGGTGGTCAAGGACAGGATGAACGAGATATACCTGCTGTATGATATCTCCCTCAACTCGGCAGTGGCGGAGATAGGCTCCCTGGTAATAGACATCGGCTTTCGCATCAGCCTCATACTCGTGCTGGTGGGGATCGTGGATCTGATCTACCACAAGTGGAAGTTTAAAAAAGATATCAAGATGACCAAGCAGGAGGTCAAGGACGAATACAAGAACGCAGAGGGAGATCCTCAGATCAAGGGCAAGCAGAAGCAGAAGATGCGTGAAGCTGCCATGAGGCGCATGATGCGTGAGGTACCTCAGGCGGACGTGGTCATCACCAACCCTACCCATGTGGCCGTCGCCATCCGCTACAGGGCTGAGGAGGATGTGGCGCCTACGGTAGTCGGTAAGGGCGAGGAATATCTCGCCGAGAGGATAAAAAATATTGCCAGGGATAACAATATCCCCATTATGGAAAACAAGCCCCTGGCCAGAGCCATATTCAATACGGTGGAGGTGGGAGATATGATCCCGCCTGAGCTGTATGAAGGGGTTGCCATGATACTGGCAGCCGTCTGGAAAGCGGCAGGCAAGATTTAAGATTCTTCGCGCGGTTGAAGTCATCTCCGATGACTTCTTCAAGCTTCTGTCATAGACAGAAGCTTCACCACGCTCAGAATGACAAAACAGTTTTTGCCGCGTTTTGGATGACATTGTCATCCTGAGGAACGAAGTGACGAAGGATCCTTAGAGAAAGGAGGGATGATGCGTGGAAGGCATACTTGGCGGTAACGTAAAAGCAACAGATGTTGGCGTTGCGGTATATATCCTTGCTGCCATCATTTTCCTGATCATCCCCATTCCCAACTGGATGCTGGATGTGATGCTGGCGTTCAACATATCCATAGCCCTCATCGTTTTGATGAACTGCCTCTTCGTGAAGGAGGTACTGGATATGGCGAACTTCCCCACCATCCTTTTGTTTACCACCATTTTCAGGATCAGCCTCAATGTATCATCCACACGTCTCATCCTTACCACAGGTAATCCCGGTAACGTGGTATTGACCTTCGGTACCTTCGTGGGTGGTAATGATATGATCATCGGTGCGGTGGTCTTCATCATCCTTCTGATAGTCCAGTTTGTGGTCATCAACAAGGGTTCCGAGCGAGTGGCTGAGGTTACGGCCAGATTTACACTGGACGCCATGCCCGGTAAGCAGATGGCCATCGATGCCGACCTGAACACGGGTGCCATCACAGATGCAGAGGCTGCGGCCCAGAGACAGAAGCTCCAGGATGAGTCCAATTTCTTCGGTTCCATGGACGGTGCTACGAAGTACGTAAAGGGAGACGCTACAGCCGGCCTTATCATTACCTTTGTCAATATCATAGGCGGTACCATCATGGGCGTTTTGCGACAGAGTATGCCTTTTGGAGATGCCATCAGTCAGTATGGACTTATTACCATAGGTGACGGACTGGCTTCCCAGATCCCGTCCCTGTCCATTTCGCTTGCCACCGGTATCCTTATCACCAAGGGCACCAAGACGGCAGACTTCTCAGGCACCATGATCAAGCAGCTCTTCGGCCTGCCCAAGGTTATGACCATCGTGGGTGGTACCCTTATACTTTTAGGTGTTGCCACACCTCTTAATACGATATTGTTCCTGATCTTCGGAGGCGTGTTCATCGTGGTGGCCATCAACATGCAGCGCACCATCGGTGTGGAGACCATCGAGCAGGAGGTGGCAGAGGAAGAGGAGGCAGCAGAGGAGATCCGGCGGCCGGAAAATGTGGTATCCCTGCTTTCGGTGGATCCCATCGAGTTGGAGTTTGGTTATGGTATCATCCCACTTGCGGATGTCAATCAGGGTGGAGATCTTTTGGACCGCGTGGTCATGATCCGGCGCCAGATCGCTCTGGAGCTTGGTACGGTGGTACCTATCATCAGATTGCGTGATAATATCCAGCTCAACCCGAATCAGTACATTATCAAGATAAAAGGTATCCAGGTGGCCGAGGGTGACATCATGTTTGACCACTACATGGCCATGAATCCCGGCTATGTGGAGGAGGAGATCAACGGCTACGAGACGGTGGAGCCCAGCTTCGGACTTCCTGCCATATGGATCAACGAGTCCCAGCGTGAGCGGGCGGAGTCCCTGGGATATACTGTTGTAGACCCGCCTTCCATCATCGCCACACATCTGACAGAGGTGGTGAGATCCCATATTGCGGAGCTTTTGACCAGACAGGATGTCCAGAATCTTGTGGACAACCTTAAGGAGAGCAACCCGGTTCTGGTAGGAGAGCTCATCCCCAACCTTCTGGGACTGGGAGAGGTTCAAAAGATCCTTCAGAACCTCCTGCAGGAGGGCGTATCCATCAGGGACCTTTTGACCATATTCGAAATACTGGCGGACCGGGCCTCCGGTACCAGGGATACGGATATACTGACAGAGTATGTGAGACAGGGCCTGAAGCGGGCCATTTCCGGCAGATACTTTGCGCCTAATGAGATCAACGAGGTCATCACCCTGACTCCTCAGGTGGAGCAGGAGATCATGAGCTCCGTCAAGCAGACCGAGCAGGGCGCATTTTTGACACTTGATCCTCAGCGTATCAGCGCCATCATGGAGGAGGTACAGGCACAGGTGGCAGCCATGGAGGAGAGCGGCAAGACAGCCATCATCGTATGTTCTCCCATAGTCAGGATGTACTTCAAGAAGATGTCGGAGGATTACATCAAGGATCTGATCGTGTTATCATATAATGAGGTGGAGAACAACGTTTCTCTTAATTCAGTAGGACAGATATCGTAATGACAATAAAAAAGTATACAGGGAAAACTAAAGAAGAAGCTATTGAGGCGGCTAAGGCCGAGTTGGGATCTTCGGTTGTCATAATGAACATCAAGGAGGTCAAGGGCAAGGGCCTGGCAGGCATGTTCAAGTCCCCTACCTTTGAGGTCACCGCTGCCATAGAGGAGGACGCCATACCCGTGGTGATGCCCATCACCCCGAAGCAGAGCAGCCTGACTCCCAGGTTTTCGGCAGTGGCTGATGAGGAGATACATGTTCCTCCCATGGAGTCGGCACAGGAGGCATCCGTTGCTGCACCCGTGAAAAAGCCCGCCCCCGTAAAGCCCGCTTTCCCCGTTGATGAGGAGGATCTCAGATCTGCCTTTGAGGAGATATCCGCAGTGGTGGAAAAGGGCGGTATCGATACTGTAAAGCCCATGGGCTCCCAGGAGAGTCCCCTTGTAAAACGTGATAATGTGGCTGCCGCAAAAAAGCCGGAGCCTGTCAGGCCTGCCGAGGATCCCAGGGTGATCCCCGCCACGGAGCGGGTTAAAAAGCAGATTAATGACCGCAATTCACTGGCTGATGATGAGCAGAAGGGCTTCCTCAAGATCCTTTACAACACACTTATGGATAACGAGGTGGAGCAGCGCTACGTCAACCAGATCCTGGAGAATCTGGACCCCATGCTGTCTGCAGGATCATCTCTGGACCATATGATCAACAACATCTACCAGAAGATGGTTCTCATGTTTGGCAAGCCCAAGGTGATCACCCTCTCGGAAAAGAGACCCAAGGTGGTGTTCATCATAGGACCTACCGGTGTGGGCAAGACCACCACCATTGCCAAGCTGGCGGCCAAGTATATGCTGGAAAAGGGAAAAAAAGTGGGGCTTTTGACCAGCGACACCTATAGGATAGCGGCTACCGATCAGCTGCAGGTATATGCCAGGATCCTTTCCGCACCCTTTACCATCATAGTCGACAATGAAAACATCAACGATGAGATAAAAAAGATGCGGGACATGGACCTCATCCTTGTGGATACAGCAGGTTTTTCACATAAAAACCAGGAGCAGAGAGTAGATCTTGCAAAAATGCTCGATAAGGTGGATGAGGCATATGAAAAGGAGATCTACCTGGTGCTTTCGGCTACTACCAAGTACCATGACCTTCGGGAGATCGTCGACACCTACAGGTCGTTTACCGATTTTGACATTATTTTTACCAAACTGGATGAGACACTTGCCTACGGCAATATCCTGAACACCAGACTGTATACGGGCGCAGAGCTTTCTTATGTGACCACGGGACAGAATGTGCCGGACGATATCGAGATAATCGATCCACAAAAGATAGTTAAGTCGCTCTTAGGAGGGCATTGATGGATCAAGCTGAGGGACTTAGGAATGTTATAAAGGCCAGGGAAGCCAAAATGGTCGGTGATCCCAGGATATTTGCCATCACTTCCGGTAAGGGAGGGGTAGGGAAATCAAATACTGCGGTTAATCTTGCGATTGCATTCCGTAAAATGGATAAACGTGTTATAATATTTGATGCAGACTTGGGACTTGCCAATGTAGAGGTGATGTTTGGGACGGTTCCCAGGTACAGCCTGAAGGATTTCGTATACGGAGATATGGAGCTTCCCGAGATCATCACCAGGGGGCCCATGGATATAGGCTTTATCTCCGGAGGATCCGGCATGTTGTCGCTTAACAACCTTGACGAGGATCAGCGGCAGGGACTGGTATATGGTCTGTCCAGGCTTTCTGAGCTCTGTGACATTTTGCTCATCGATACCGGAGCGGGTGTGTCGGACTCGGTGCTGGATTTTGTCATGGCATCTCCGGAAGTGCTTTTGGTCACCACTCCGGAGCCCAGCGCCATCACAGACGCCTATTCGCTGATCAAGGCGGTTTTCGGCAGGAGAGATACGGGAGTGCGTATCCCCGATATCTCAGTTGTGGCCAACAAGGTTATTAGCGACGCAGAGGGGGATGCGGTATTTACCAAGCTTTCCTCTGTCGTAGATAGATTTTTGAATGAAAAGGTAAAATACATGGGATGCATACCCCAGGATCCCCTTCTGGAAAATGCGGTGCGCTCCCAAAAGATAGTATCTATCGTATCACCGGCGTCCAAGTCGGCCAGGGCCTATTTTGAACTAGCCAACAGACTGTTGGGACAGGAACCCCAGCCGGAGGATACACAGACGGGGCTTTTCAGATTTTTTGCGAGTTTTATTAAGTAGGAGTTTTATCACAGGCGATGTCGGATATCAAACCGGGGAACAAACTTAGCATAAGGTTTTATCAGGAAGCGGCCAGGGCTGAGCACGACAACAAGGAAGAGCAGGTCTTTGCCAGCCGTGTCTTTGACGTTTTGTCCGATGGCACCCTTGAGCTTGATATACCCACAAAGGAGGGCAAGCTGGTTTTGCTGCCCCACAATGTCAGATATTTGTTCGAGTTTACCACTGACCAGGGTGTCTTCAGATGCGCGGGTCAGATCACGGAGAGGATACGACGAGGGAATTTCTATCTCATGCGGGCCAGGATCATTTCCAAACTCCAGAAGTATCAGCGCCGTGAGTACTACAGACTCAATGTCATGATGGACGTGATGTTCCAGGCCATGGATTCCCGGGTGGAGGAGATCGAAAAGATGTCCGAGGTCAGGAGTCTCCTTCAGGGACAGTCCTTCAATGAAAAAGTCATCGGCCGCGGTACCATTGTGGATATCAGCGGAGGCGGTATGAGATTTATCTCCGAGACCCATATCAGTGGAGCGGAGTATATGTTTGTGGCTTTCAATCTGGTGATAGGCGGCAGAAAGCAGATGGTGGAGGTGCTGGCCAAGGTCATCGCCATCAACCGCGTGCCGGATACCAAGAATTTTACTTACAGACTGAAGTTCATGTATAAGGACACAAAGATCCAGGAGAAGATAATCAGGTATATCTTCGAGGAAGAGCGCAGGATACGCAAAAAGGAGTTAGGCTAAGATATGTATAAGGTTCTTGTGGTAGATGACTCTGCACTCATGAGGAAGACCATGTGTGATATAATCAATTCCATACACGGGTTTCAGGTAGTGGACATCTGTTCCGATGGGCAGAGTGCCTACCGCAGGATCTCCGAGTTTGGCAGCTTTGATGTTATCACCATGAACGTGGCACTGGCCAGGATGAGCGGTCTCGAGGTTATGGAGAGGCTCAACGATGACGGATGCGATATCCCCATCGTGGCTGTGTCGTCACAGGTGAAGGAAGACCGGGACATGACCGTGGAGGCTCTCGAGAGGGGAGCTGTTGAGGTATTGGTCAGGCCATATCGTGTTTCTCCTTCAGATCGTGATACACTCAAGGCTGATCTGGTCAGGATCCTCGAGGCTGCAGTCAGTAAAAAGGAAAAGTCTGCAGCACGATCGACAGGCAGTTCCTTCAGGCCGGCACCCGAGCCGGTCAGACCCAGAGTCAGGGAGGCTGAGCCGGTCAGACCTGAGAGGATCGAGACCATCCACGCGGCGGTGGATCCGAGAGAGCTGTCCAAGCCTCTTTCCAAGGTCACCATACCTCTTAAGGACATTAAAAAACTGTCTCCTTCAGTTGTAGGAGGATATGATCTGGTTGCCATAGCGTCATCCACCGGTGGGCCGCAGGCACTTCGTACATGTCTTCCCATGCTGCCAAAGCATCTGGGCGTTCCCGTTGTCATCGTACAGCATATGCCCAAGGGCTTTACGGCATCCCTGGCTGAGAGGATAGATGATGTCAGCAATGTGAGGATCAAGGAGGCCGAGGAGGGCGAGACGCTTTTAAATGATACGGTGTATATTGCACCGGGCGGATGGCATCTGGAGATAGTATCCAAAAGCGGTGGCAAATTAGTCAGTCATCTTTCGGATGCTCCGGCTATCGGCAATCTGAGACCTTGTGCAGATGTTATGTTTCATTCCATTGCCAAGCTTCCCTGCAAGCGCGTGCTTTGTGTGGTGCTTACGGGCATGGGCAGTGATGGAACGGAGGGTATCTCTTATCTTGGTGCATATAAGGAGATTTACTGCATCACCCAAAGTGCTGATACCTGCGTAGTATACGGTATGCCGAAGGCGGCGGATCAGGCAGGTCTGTCCTGCGAGTCGGTACCGATCACTCAAATCGCTAATGCGATAGCAAAGAGACTGGGGGTCTAAGTTATGGATGTAAGTCAATATCTCGATATTTTTATCGACGAAACCAACGAACACATTCAAGCCTTGAGCGACAACATCATGGCGTTGGAACAGGAGCCCGAGAACAAGGACACGATCAATGAGATCTTCAGAGCGGCTCACTCCTTGAAGGGTATGGCAGGTACCATGGGCTTTAAGCGCATGCAACACCTTACCCATGATATGGAGAACGTTTTCTCTGAGGTTCGTAATGATGCTGTCAAGGTGGATTCCAACCTCATCGATATCCTGTTCAAGTGCCTGGATGCTGTTGAGGGTTATCTTGAGACGGTTAAGGCTACCTCTGATGAGGGTACCGAGGACAATGCCGCACTTATCAAGATGCTCAACGATGTATTGGACGGCAACAGCGGCGGTTCATCTGATGATGCTGCTGAGGAGGCACCTGCGGCAGCTGAGGCTTCAGCGCCCGCACCGTCCGCAGATGATGCTGCAGGATCCGAGGATCCCAACGGCACCAATCATTTCCTTGCTCTCAAGCTGGATGATGAGGGCCTGGGCAAGCTTCGTTCTGCAGTTGAGGACGACGGACTTAAGCTCTACGGCATGACCGTTCATATCCAAAAGGAGTGCCTGCTCAAGGCAGCACGTGCATTTTTGGTATTCAAGGCTCTTGAGGATTATGGTGAGATATTGATTTATGATCCCTCATCTCAGGATATAGAGGACGAAAAGTTCGATCTGGGCTTTTCCGTTATTTTCGCCTCCGAATCAGAGGACATAGAGGCTATCAAGACTTCGGTCCTGGCTGTTTCGGAGATAGAGCAGGTTGACCTGTTGCCTGTTACGGTTGAGCAGTATGAAAAGGCAGCCGAGGCAGAGTCAGAGGCAGCACCTGCACCTGCGGCAGAGGCGGCTGAGCCCGAGGCAGTTGCAGCACCCGCACCTGCGACAGCACCCGCACCTGCAGCTGAGTCGGCTTCCACACCTGCAGCTAAAAAGGCAGCAAACAAGCCTGTTACCACACGTACAGTCCGTGTGGATCTCGAAAAGCTGGATGCTCTGATGAATCAGGTATCCGAGCTTATCATTGCCAAGAACTCACTGGTATCCATTTCTTCATCCTCCGAGAATTCATCCGGCGGTCTGGATACACAGTCATGGCAGTCTCAGATAGAGTACCTTGAGCGTATCACCACCAACCTCCATGAGTCAGTCATGAAGGTGAGAATGGTACCCATCGAGAGTACAGTCAATAAGTTCCCTCGTATGATCAGAGATCTGTCCCGCAAGCTGGGCAAGCCCATGAACCTGGTTATGACAGGTGAGGAGACAGAGCTTGACCGTACAGTGGTTGATCAGCTGGGAGATCCTCTGCAGCATCTGTTGCGTAACTCCGCTGACCATGGTATCGAGTCCCCTGAGGAGAGACGTGCAGCCGGCAAGCCTGAGGAGGGTACCATTTTCCTCAATGCTTTCCAGGAGGGCAACAACGTCATCATCCAGGTTGGTGATGATGGTGGCGGTATTAATACCGAGAAGGTCAAGGCCAAGGCCATCGAGCGTGGCATGGTCACACCTGAGGAGGCTGATAACCTTTCACAGAAGGAGATCATCGACTTTTTGTTCATGCCCAGCTTCTCCATGGCCAAGACCATTACGGATATTTCAGGCAGAGGCGTGGGACTTGACGTTGTTAAGTCCAACATCGAGGCTTTGGGCGGTAATGTTGAGGTTAAGTCCACTCTTGGATCCGGCTCCACATTTACGGTACGCCTGCCTCTGACCCTTGCCATCATTCAGGCGCTGATGGTTGAGATCAGGGATGAGAAGTATGCCATCGCTCTTGGATCCATCCAGATCATTGAGGATATTTCCATCGAGGATATCAAGTACGTTGAGGCCAAGGAGGTAGTACACCTTCGCGGCAGCGTTATACCTATTATCCGTCTGGACCAGCTCCTTGATTTTGAGCCCCTTGACAGTGAGCCTTCCAATCTCACTGTTGTGGTGGTTAAAAAGGGAGATCTTCAGGCAGGTCTTGTTGTTGACAATCTTATCGGTCAGCAGGAGATCGTTATCAAGTCACTCGGTAAAGTAATTGACAACAACAAGCTCATCAGCGGCGCCACCATCCTGGGCGATGGTGAGGTTGCTATGATACTTGATGTTAATGCACTTATGTAAGAGGAGGTTACTATGGCGGCTGAATTAGAAACTTTAGACGAGGAGAAGATCCAATATATCGTCGTTATGATTGGTTCGGAGCAATACGGCCTCGATATTTCTGTGGTTGACAATATTGTTCGTATGCAAAAGATCACACGTGTGCCCAAGGCGCCTTCGTATTATCCCGGTGTCATTAACCTCCGTGGTGAGGTAGTACCGGTCATGAGTGCACGTCTTAAGATGGGACTGGAGGAGGATGAGATCACCAAGGATACCAGGATCATCATCTTAAGGCTGGAGGCTCAGGGACTGGTTGGCATCCTTGTGGACGAGGTCAAAGAGGTTATTACATTAGGCGAGTCTGAGATAGATCGTTCCAACCAGAATTCCAACAAGCAGGATACCACATATATCAACGGTATCGGTAAGAGCGGAGATTCATTGGTATCTATCTTTGAGATCAATGCCATTATTGATGAGGTGGAAGTGTAATACACTTTCCTTAAAAGGAGAATATTATGGCAGTTACAATAGAACAGATCAATGAGATGTACCCTGATATCCTCAGAGAGATCGGCAACATAGGTGCAGGTAATGCCACCACCGCTGTAGCCAATATGCTGGGTCTGCGTATCGACATGAAGGTTCCCAGTGTTGAGTTTATAGAGGTAGAAAAGATCGGTGGGGTTATCGGATCTGAGGAGCAGATCGTTGTGGGCATTATGCTTGGTATCGAGACAGACATCGAGGGTAGTATGATGTTTTTGATGGACATCCCCTCGGCTCATCATCTGGTCAATCGTATGATGATGCGTGACCCCGAGTATGATGCAGATTTTGATGAGATGGATATGTCTGCGATAAAAGAGATCGGTAATATCATTGCAGGATCCTATCTGTCCGCTATTTCCGGTCTGACTAATCTTACCATCACTCCCACGGTACCCTTTGTGGCCATAGATATGGCTGCAGCTATTTTATCGGTTCCGGCCATCCAGTTTGGAATGCAGGGCGACAATGCCCTCATCATCGAGACAGAGATGGGAGATGACGTGGATATCAATGGTTATTTTATTTTGATGCCGGAGGGCGATTCCTATGCCAAGATACTTACAGCATTGGGAGTGCCTATCGAATAATAGAGGTTTTTACTATGGGACAGATGATCAAGGTGGGCATGGCAGACCTGAAGGTCTGCAAGGCTCCTGATAATTTAACGACCATTGGGCTCGGTTCCTGTATCGGCATAGCCATATGGGATCCTACTACCAAGATTACGGGTCTGGCTCATATCATGTTACCTGACAGTACCACCATCCGTAACAATTCCAATATCGCAAAGTTTGCGGATACCGGTATACAGAAGCTGGTGGATGACATGGTCAAGATGGGAGCCAATAAGAGCCGTATGGTTGCCAAGATAGCCGGCGGGGCCAAGATGTTTGAGATCTCCGGTGGTAATGCATCAGGTATCAATATCGGTGAAAAGAATGCCCTGGCTTCCAAGGCCAAGCTCAAACAGCTGGGGATACCCCTTAAGGCAGAGGATTGCGGACTCAATTACGGACGTACCGTTGAGATCTACAGTGAGGATGGCAGGTACCTTATCAAGGCAGTAGGAAAAGCGGAGAAAGCAATCTAATGGATGAGCAGGAAAAGCTTAAGCAGATACCTATCATCACCATGCTTGCAGCAGCAGCGGTCACGGCAGTGATATCTCTTTTTTCCGAGATTACTTTCGGGATGTTTTTACTTAGGATATTTGTTGCAAGTATTGCTTTTTACTTAATTGGTTCCGTGGTGCAGATCCTTTTTACCTATGCCTTAAAAAATGAGGTTAAGGTTGATGCAAAGTCGGGAACTGTGGAAGATGGTGATGAACCTGCGAAGGAGTCTGAGTCATCAGGCGAATACCCGGATGAGGAAGACGAGGATGACGAAGGATTCTAGGTTGTGGGGATAATATCAAATGAAAGATACAGACAGACAAAAGCTCTGGGACAGCTATAGGACAAAACCCACACCGGAGCTTAGAGAAAAGATCATAGTTGAATATGCACCTTTAGTTAAGATCGTTGCCGGCAAGATGAATATGTACCTCGGCAACAACGTGGAATATGATGATCTTGTCGGATATGGTGTATTCGGACTTATAGATGCCATAGACAAGTTTGATACCAGCAAGGACGTCAAGTTTGAGACTTATGCATCGCTCCGGATCAAGGGAGCCATATTGGACCAGATACGCAAGATGGACTGGATCCCCAGGACCATCCGTCAGAAACAACGCAAGATCGAGGAGGCTACGAGATCAGTAGAGGAGCGTAGCGGACGTGTGGCTTCGGACGAGGAGATAGCTGCAGAGCTGGGACTTTCCGATAAGGAATACCTGGATTGGCAGTCACAGATGAAGATCACTAATCTGGTGTCTCTGAATGAGTTTATGGAGGCAGGTAACGAGCCTGCTGCGGATGTGGCTTCCACCACAGCTCAGTTTATCCAGCCAGAGGAGTCGGTGTCCAAGGATGAGCTCTCACGGATGCTTGCTGAGTCACTTGAGCTACTTACAGAAAAGGAAAAGTCAGTGATAGTATTTTATTACTATGAGGATCTGACACTTAAGGAGATAAGTAAGGTTATGGAGGTCTCGGAATCCCGCGTATCTCAGCTGCACACCAAGGCACTGATGAAGATGCGCAAAAAGATGGGACCCTACATGAATGTTTTGACCGAAAGCTGAACTTCATTGTTTCATTATTAGTCGTTTTGGGAAGAGAGTATGGATCAGAAGAATGCTTACGTACAAATAGAGATCAAGGATGGCGATGCGATTCTTCATTATTATCCCCCCAGAGATGGCGGAGATCCGATACAGTCCAAGGAAGTAGAGGAGTATCTGGACGGACATCAGATAGTGGGGTTTGATAAGAGTGAGCTTCGTCGCCTTTTGATCAGTGATACGGAGAATGTGATGAACATGGGGCCCTGCCTGGATAGCCAGTTTGCAGAGGCCATGTATGTCAAGATTTCGCTGGACAAGATGCGTGCCACATGTCACTTTTTCCCGCCTTCAGTGGGAGGACCGCTTCTTAATATACAGGACATTATCATGCTGCTTCAGGGCAAGGGCGTGGTGTATGGCCTTAATTCCGAGTTGGTCCAGGAGTTCATGCAGCACAGGCTTTACAATACCAAATATGATTTTGCAGTAGGCACCCCTCCGGTCATTGGTAAGGATGCCAAGATCGAGTATTTCTTTAATACCAATCCTTCCCTTAAGCCCAAGCATTATGAGGACGGTTCGGTAGATTATCATGAGCTTAATACCATATCCGAGGTGCAAAAGGGAGATCTTTTGGCCAAGCTTCACCCTGCTGACAAGGGTGCCATGGGCAAGGATATCACAGGACGAGACATCCCTACCCGTAATGTCAAGGATATGAAGCTTTCCTATGGTAAAAATATCAAGATCAACGAGGATCAGACCTGCATCTATTCTGAGGTTACGGGGCATGTGTCCCTTGTCAACGGACAGGTCTTTGTATCCGACGTATACGAGGTTCCTGCCGACGTAGATAACTCCACCGGCAATATCTACTACAATGGTAACGTCCATGTCAAGGGCTCTGTCCGTGGCGGCTTTGCCATCCAGGCCCAGGGTGATGTCATCATCGACGGCGTGGTAGAGGATGCCTTTGTATCGGCTGAGGGACAGGTCATCGTCAAGTGCGGTATCCACGGCATGAACAAGGGAGTTATTGATGCAAAGAGCAACGTCATCATCCAGTTCATCGAGAATGCCAAGGTATTTTCTGGAGGCTATATCGAGACCGGCTCCATCCTGTACAGTGAGGTCAATGCCGCTGAGGATGTTTTTGTTAATGATAAAAAGGGCTTTATCACCGGTGGTGTCATCCGTGCGGGCGGTAAGGTCGAGTCCAGGATCATAGGTTCCTCCATGGGAGCCATGACCAAGATAGAGGTAGGTATGGCTCCGGATAAAAAAGAGCTGTATGCCCACCTGCAAAAGGATATTTTGGCGTTGTCCCAGAAGATCAACAAGATCAATCCCATAGTTAAGACATATCAGGACTTTATCCAGTCCGGCAAGATGCTCGACCAGAAGAACCTGATGTACCTTAACAACCTCATGGCAGAGCTCAAGGATGCCAAGGGCAAGCTGCAGGATGACAGGGTTAGGTTCAATGCCCTCCATCAGGAGCTTTTGAACAGCAAGCACGCCAAGATAAAGGTTGCCAGGGATATCTTCCCCGGAGTCAATATTACTATCTCCGATGTGTCCATGACCACAAAGGATAAACGGTCATTCTGCTGCTTTGAGAAGAAAAACGGGGAGATAGTGGTTTCGAATCTGTAAGAGGTAATGTATGGATATTCGTCCCATAGACTTCAACGGTATGATGCAGAACACCGTCGAAGTCAGCAATAATCGTGTGGC
>JAILEN010000074.1 GCA_024687655.1 Lachnospiraceae bacterium
TTTCGTGAACCATCGAGTGGTAGGAGAAAAAAACCAATCCACAGCATCTTTAACAGCATACCCAAACCTGTAGATAAGGTAAAGAATGGGTATGACTATATAATACGAGGACAAAAAAATGTGGGCTGATGAAAAAAAGAAAGCACCGATAACAGATTTTCTGGGGTGGCTGTTATTTTTAAGTGTCTTTTTTGAGATATTAATGTTGATACTTGAGCCGGCCTCAATAAATGAAGCGGAAACAGGAAAACTGTCTTTTTCGTATGTGCTGTATGCGACAATAGGGATACTCTTTACAACACCGGCCCCGGCCATTTCCCTTTTTATCGTGCTCAGAAAGGAAGAGAACATCACGGTAAAAGAATACTTGAAGCGCTTCCTTTATACGCCCCAAAAGGTGAAAACGCTTCTAATAGCCGGACTGTTTTGTATATGTGCCTTGATATTTGCCATTTTCTGCGGTGAACCAAACGGTTCTCCCTGGTATATGATGCCTGTGGGCTTCCTTGTTATGCTGCCGTTCGTTGGATTTGCAGAGGAAACCGGCTGGCGTGGTTTTCTACAACCTATGCTGGAGAAAAGGTTTCCCTTCCCGGTTGCAACCACTATTGTGGCGGTAATCTGGTGTGTGTGGCATTTCCCGATATGGTTACAACCGACCTCTAACCATTATGGTGATAGTATGGTAGGCTTTGCCATAAACATATTTGTATGGGCTTTTGTAGCCGCTGCAATTTATAAATCTACGAAGAGTGTCCTGGCATGTGCCATTTATCATTCTTTTATAAATTCTATAGGTGCAATCTATGATTGGAATAAGTTATTTGACACATACCCGAAATCAAATGCAGCGTACATATACTTTGGAGTTATTTTTATTACTGCTTTGATGATTTGGTATAAGGAAGACGCAAGGAGAAATCCGGATATCAGACTATTTAGGGAAGGTAAAAATGAGATTTAATGACAACTGTGCAAAATGCATGTATGACCGTCAGGTAAAAAAGACTAACAATCAGGAGTATTTGGCGGAAATAAAAAAGGTTCTTGATAACAGGCCGGATGATATTACCAGTCCGCAGATTGTAGATGCATTCAACCGGCTACATGAAAAATATCTTGGTCCGTTACCAAGCTTTTCGAAAGAGAAGGAAGAGTATAATGACCTCGTTCTTTCCATGGAAAATGATCTGAGAAACGAGATTGAGACAAGTGAGGATCCGCTTGCAACAGCAATTGTAATGTCGAGGATTGGAAACTATATTGATTTCGGAGCCTTGAATAAAGTTGATAAGGGAACTTTTCTTGGTTTATTTAGCGATACTAAGCTTCGTGAAGACGAAAAAGTAGTTTACGAATCTTTTTGCAGGAAGTGTTCTGCCGCAGAAGGTTTTTTGCTTTTGACTGATAATTGTGGTGAGATAGTCTTAGACAAGCTTATGATCGAGCAGCTACATAAGAGATTTCCGAAGATGTCTGTTACCGTTATGGTAAGGGGTGGTGATATATTAAACGATGCCACGCTGGAAGATGCAAAGTATGTGGGTATAGATGCAGTGGCAGAGGTTATCTCAAATGGTAAAAGGCTTGCGGGTACGGTGTACGGCGAGCTTTCTAATGAGGCAAAGAAGGCTGTTGATGAGGCAGATGTGGTACTGTCAAAAGGACAGGCCAATTATGAGTCATTTGCCGGAGAGGGTCGGCATGCATTCTACCTGCTGTTATGTAAATGTGATCTTTTCATCAACAGGTTTAAGGTGCCGAGACTTACCGGGATGTTTGTAGAAGAGTAAAAGGCTTTCAGGAGAAAAGCATGTTGGAATATCCGCAGTATACTAAACCAGTGACCTATGAGGGCGAAAGCGTGCCGGCCGTTCTCTTATACGGCGATCATGAAGCAGTAAGACAAGGTTGATGATATATTATACAGCAATCTTCCAAGAGCAGGGTTTTATTATTCTCAGCAGATAGGAAATGGCGGAAGTGTGTGCGATTACTCGTTTAAAAAGAGATAAATCGGGAAATGGTGCGGATTTTTGGGGCTTCAGGCAGATCCCGGAAGGACAAAAGTTGCTTGCAGAGAAACTGGGTGAAATAGTTAAGGCAATACAATGATAGAAAAGAACTTAAATGCCAATCATCTTAAAATAATAGCGATCATAGCCATGACGATAGATCATGCCGCGAATCTGTTTTATCCATCATTCCCGGCACAACCGCTTCCGATACTATTGCACATAATCGGACGTCTTACGGCTCCTATAATGTGGTTCTTTATAGCGGAAGGATACCATTACACGCATAACATAAAGAAGTATCTGCTCAGGTTGGGTATATTTGCCGTAATCTCGCATTTTGCGTATTGCTTTGCTTTCGGAATAAACTTCGTCCCGTTTAAGACAGGTATTTTTAACCAGACAAGCGTTATGTATCCATTGTTTGTTGCTGTGTTGGTGTTGTGGCTACAGGATACGGAGTTTAGGTACAAAGCACTGAAACATATCCTAATCTTTGTATTGGTATGGAGTGCTTTTCCTGCAGATTGGAGCTGCATTGCAGTTTTGGCAATAGTGGGTATATATCGAAATCGCGGCAATCTTGAGAAACAGACTGCCATAATGATGATCTGGGTTCTGCTGTATGCAGCAGTGTCGTTTTTCTTTGTAAACAAAGTACATGGTATCATAGAATTGTTTGTTATTCTGGTATATCCTCTTATGAAACGGTATAACGGGCAGAGAGGAAAAGCAAAATGGTTAAAATGGTTTTTCTATATTTACTATCCGGCACACCTTGTTATTATTGGAATGATTAGAATCATTATGTATGGTGATATGCCGATTTTGTTTTGACAGATAGATTATACACCCCGCGACTTGTTGCGCCAATACATTGTCACTACATTTACAGTGAGCTAGTGTGCGTTGGGAAATACAGCGGGGTTTCTGCAAAACGCGTATTTAATAGAAAGATATATAGAGGAACCAATGCGCACCTGCCTCATCTTCTTCAAGGATAAACTCCGTGTCACCTGTTGAAAAATCATGCACGGATCCATCCTTAACAGCCTTACACCCTCCCGTTCTTCTTGTCCGCTTTTCGGTATGCCATTTCCAAAAGGGCAATATTTAAAACTGCAAATATCAGAAGATATCCAGGCATAAAGACTATTCCTATATGCTCCTGTAAAACACCAAATACCATAGGCATGAATGTGGTTCCTACGTATGCTGATGCCATCTGAAGTCCGATTGCAGCCGCAGAATACCTTTTCCCGAAATTATAAGGAGTCATATGCTGAATTGCCGGATATACCGGTCCCATTCCGGTTCCTATGATCACAAACCCAACAGCAGCAACCATATAATTTGCAACCGGGATAAACACAAGGATTATCCCTATTAGTTCTACCGCAATTCCAATCCTGATCAAAAGCCTGTCGCCAAGTTTATTTGACACGAAACCTGATATCAGTCTTCCAAGCATCAATCCTCCAAATATCAGGGACCCAAATGATGCAATAAGCTCATTGCTCAATCCGGCCTTTGTGCCTGCAAAATAACTCGGGGTCCACAAAAAACATGTGGCCTCGCCGGAACAATAGGCATAAAACGCGATCAGCGTCAAAACTACTCCGGGAACTCTGAGCGTCTCCCTTATGCCAGCACTGTTCTTAATCTCATCCTCGCCAGAATCGCCTTCCTTCTGCTTCCACAATGGCAACGAAAGGATGCATACTAACAGGATCCCTGCCTGAACAAATGCCGTCCAGCGATAACCCTCATTCCATCTTGCCCTGCGTAAAGCAAGCGCCATGATATAGGGACTGATCACTGCTCCTACTCCATAGAAACAGTGCAGAAAATTCATAACCGAGGATGAGTAGTTATTGGCAACATAGTGATTTACAGATGCATCGATCGCTCCGGCGCCAAGACCATAAGGAATTGCAAAAAGGAAAAGCATCCAGTACTCTCCCGACACCGAGAAGCCCCAAAGGCCTACTATTGTCATAAGTATTGAGATGATCACGATCCACTTTGTATGTAGTTTTCTTATCATCCGAGGACTTAACAGCGCCGATATTATCGTCATGAAGGATATTGTCATCGATACATATCCTGCATATGATGAAGGCACGCCAAAGTCTGTCTGCATCATCGGCCAGCCCGATCCAAGAAGCGAATCCGGCAGCCCCAAACTGATAAAGATCAGATAAATAACTGCTAATATTAACGATCCCATAACATGCTCCGTGTTTCTTCATTTCTTATGTTGTGTGCTTGGATTATACCGTCAATTGGAGGTATGTATGGCACTTACATATTTTGCGTGGATAAATCTGATAAAAATGGACGGGAACTCATATCAGAATGCCCTTGAGGTGGTCACATTCATGCTGAATGATCTGCGCCACATGTCCCGAAAACTCCTGGGTGTGTTTTTCAAAACCGGTATTATAAAACTCTACCTCAATCTTGTTGTATCTAGTCGTACGTCTTGTCCCTGTTAGAGACAGGCAGCCCTCCTCGGTCTGGTAAGGCTCCTCCTTCTTTGTTATTTGAGGATTAACCATTACCATGGACAGCATGCCGAGGCTGACAATGATCATATTCTTCTTATAGCCTATCATATTGGCAGCCATACCGACGCAATGTGACGAATGCTCCGCCAAAGTATCTCTAAGGTCATCAGCCATATAAATATCCTCCGGCTTTACGGGCTGTGATGGCTGTTTTAAAAACTTTTCATTTGTTACTATTTCTCTGACCATAATGTGTCCTACCCCTCTTTTCAAATCAAAATTATACCATCCGGGTAAATCTTTTCAACATTACGCCCAAATACGATTCTACTTAGTCAATTATGCTGTGATTATATGCATTTAGTCGATCTTGCTGATGGCTTCATCCATGATAGCCCCCGCATCTGCTCCTATAATATCAAGACCGATTGCCTTGATGATTTCAACCTCTTTAATTCCGTAAAATTTCTGAGCAAGTGCCTTCACATATCCAAATCCGAACTCCTCCGGGACATAGTTTCCGCCAGCGGTCATAACATAATATAGCTTGTCTGCTTTGCACAGCCCTTTTGGAAAACCATCGGATGTGTATTCAAAGGTGATTCCCAGGACGTTTATGGTTTCTATATACTGTTTCAGCATCGCCGGAAAAGACAAATCCCAATAGGGCGCTGCTATCACGATTTTATCTGCTTTAGCAAACTGCCTGGCCAATTCAAACATTTCATCATCAAATGCGCCCCTGGCAATCAAATTATCTCTCTTTTTCAGATAAGACTCATCTGTTAGCCCAAAAGAAATCTTTTCCAGAGATACATGAATAACCCTGTCATCAAGTCTTTTCAAAAGAGCTTCTGCAAGCTTTCTGGTCCTGGAATCCTCTCTAACACAAGCATCAACAAATAAAATCATACCGCCTCCACTGCAAACAGCGTTACACTCACAATCTACTTATCCTGACTTTCATTAGCGATTGTGGCATCCGCCATGTCCGCAGGAATGTCCCTCGCCATGTTCATGATCGTGATGATCACAATTTGCTTCACCAACAGCTGCCAATGTGCCCTCAATAAATTCGCTTACAACTTCGTCTGCATTTCCGCTGGCACCGGCATATAATTGAATCCCGGCCTCGGAAAGGGCCCTAACAGCGCCTCCGCCGATTCCACCGCAAATCAAAACATCTACATCAGCAATATTTAAGATGCCGGCAAGTGCTCCACATCCTTCTCCGTTGGTACCGAGGATCTGGGCATTTACCACTTTGCCATCCTCAATATCGTATACCTTAAACTCCTCTGTCCTTCCAAAATGTCCGAATACATTTCCATTATCGTAGGTTACTGCTACTCTCATTACGTTTACTCCTTTTTTTTTGATCTTTTTACTTAATTTGTATCTTTCTCTGTCAATTTTAATATTTCCGCCGGCAATGCAAAGCCGTTTTCCTTCCACAATGGCACTAATCAGCTTTCTTCTTGCACTTTCATATATGGTCGTCACAGTTGTTCTGGCCACGCCCATTCGTAAAGCACAAGCTTCCTGATTTAATCCTTCATAGTCCAATAGACGAATTGTCTCAAACTCATCCAGTGTCATTACCACAGATTCTAAATCCTTTCCCTCAGCATCCTCGGGAATAAAACTAAAGAAATCTGGGAATCCGCATATTCTTCTGCACTTTGTGGTTCTTGGCATTGCAGCCTCCTTCTACAATAAAATGACATATGTCAGAATAAGTATAACCCTTTTCTGACATATGTCAATATGTTACCCCTACAAAATAGATCATAAGCAACTGATATGTAATGACCTCCTGTCAAGAGAAAACTTACAGGGAGTCACCACAAACTTATTCAATTGTTACTGAAGGCATCTGGAAAGAGCCTCGGGGTATCAGTTCCCGGCATTGGCCACTCTGATATACGTGGATTGGTTACCGACAGGTCAATGGTCCGCCGTGAGCTCTACCGTCTAAAAGCGTGGATCACAGATCACT
>JAILEN010000115.1 GCA_024687655.1 Lachnospiraceae bacterium
AACCGTATCAACACAGTACTCCAGTCAGCATTCTTCTCACTGACTAAGCTCATCCCTGAGGCTGAGGTTATCAAGCTCATGAAGGATGCAGCTACAAAGTCATACTCCAAGAAGGGTGATGACATCGTAAAGATGAACCATGACGCTATCGATGCTGGTGCTACAGCATATGTTAAGGTTGATGTACCCGAGTCATGGAAGAACTGCGGCGATGATGACTTCAGCAAGGAAGTCAAGGGCTCCGGCGACGCTGCTGATTTCGTTAAGAACATCCAGCAGAAGGTTAACGGCCAGATGGGTAACACCATTCCCGTTTCCGTTGCAAAGAAGTATGTTGACGGTTATACACCCAGTGGTACCGCTGCATTCGAGAAGCGCGGCGTAGCTACCGACGTTCCCGTTTGGGATGTGGACAAGTGCATCCAGTGTAACCGCTGCTCATATGTATGTCCTCACGCTGTTATCCGTCCTGTAGCTCTTACAGCCGACGAGGTTGCCAAGGCTCCTGCAGGCATGGCAGTTAAGGATATGACAGGCATGCCTGATTACAAGTTTTCCATGGTTATTTCCGCATACGACTGCACAGGCTGCGGTTCCTGCGTAAATGTATGTCCTGCCAAAGAGAAGGCTATCTCCATGCAGTCCTTCGAGGAGAACGAGAAGGAGCAGGAGTACTTCGATTATGCAGTTACTCTTCCCGAGAAGGCAGACGTTATTGAGAAGTTCAAGATCGACTCTGTCAAGGGCTCACAGTTCAAGCAGCCCCTCCTTGAGTTCTCAGGCGCATGCGGCGGATGCGGTGAGACACCTTATGCTAAGCTCATCACACAGCTCTTTGGTGATCGTATGTACATCGCCAACGCTACAGGCTGCTCATCCATCTGGGGTAACTCATCACCTTCCACACCTTACACAGTAAATGCAAAGGGTCACGGACCTGCATGGTCTAACTCACTCTTTGAGGATGCTGCTGAGTTTGGTTATGGAATGCTTTTAGCACAGCGTGCTATCCGTGATCGTCTTAAGGATACACTTGATGGCCTGAAGGAGAGCACAGGCTCTGCTGATGTTAAGGCTGCCATCGACGAGTGGAATGAGACCTTCGCAAGCGGTGTTACAAACGGTGTTGCTACAGACAAGCTTATCGCAGCACTTGAGGCTGAGGGAAGCGACACAGCAAAGGCTGTTTTAAAGGAGAAGAATTATCTTGCCAAGAAGTCACAGTGGGTATTCGGTGGTGACGGCTGGGCTTATGATATCGGCTTCGGCGGACTTGATCATGTTATCGCTTCCGGTAAGGATATCAACATCATGGTATTCGATACCGAGGTTTACTCCAATACAGGCGGACAGTCCTCAAAGTCCACACCTCTTGGTGCTACAGCACAGTTCGCAGCAGGTGGTAAGGAGACCAAGAAGAAGGATCTGGCAGGCATCGCAATGAGCTATGGCTATGTATACGTAGCACAGATCAACATGGGTGCTGATCCTAACCAGTGTGTTAAGGCTCTTGCCGAGGCAGAGGCTTATCCCGGACCTTCAATCATCATCGCTTACGCACCTTGTATCAACCATGGTATCCGTAAGGGTATGTCCAAGGCTCAGACAGAGGAGGCTCTGGCAGTTGAGGCAGGTTACTGGTTCGACTTCAGATACAATCCCGCACTTGCAGCTGAGGGCAAGGACGCATTCATCCTTGATTCCAAGGCTCCTACAGGAGACTTCCAGGAGTTCCTTAAGGGTGAGTCCAGATACGCAGCTCTTGCCAAGTTCAACCCGAACAAGGCAGCTAAGCTCTTCGCAGAGTCCGAGCAGCAGTACAAGGATCGTTACCAGTACCTCAACAAGCTGGTGGATCTCTATAAGGCTTAATTTGACGGCTCGACCTGATAAAGGTCCACCGAAACTCGGAAAAACGAGTTTCTACGTGGACACTTTATCCAGGTCTCGTCTGGTTACATCTTTTTCAGGAGACGGATCATTCCGCCTCCTGTTTTTTTTACCGAATAGCATCGAAAAACGACCGAATAGTCAAAAGCAATGTATTCCAAATCTATATCAGATAAAATTACAGGGTAGTGTTTTTTTTAAGGGGGAATATGAATATATGAAAAGAGATCTGAAGATACTCGTAACAGGAAAGAACAGACGCATAGCTAAGGATATAAGCGATCACTTAGAGACAGACAGGGGATACAAACCCCTTAAGTGCAGACCGGAAAAGGCAGCCATTTTTGATTCCGTGTGCTCCGAGCTTCCCAATGTTGTCATTATTTCCATGGGCAAGGAAACACCCACTGAGATCAAGCAATATGATATCCTGATGGATCCGGCGAAAAAAGGATTCATTACCGTCATCGTGGTGGCTACGGATGAGGACAGGCAGAGCTTTATGTGGAACACAGGGCTTGAAAAAATGTTCTTTTTATCCAGACCGGTTTCCCTTTACGCATTATATGAAAAACTGAACGCCATAGAAGAGGGAATGAGTGATGAGAATGGAAACAAAACCTTCCAGGTGGATGAATTTATCAATCCGTTTTTTGAGGAAAAGTCTCAGCGAAAGCGTGTTGTGATCGTGGATGATGACAGTGAGCAGCTCATACAGATAAAGGACATCCTAAGCGATTATTATGACGTCACTCCTCTGAGATCCGGTTTTGACGCCTTTAAGTTTTTTGAAAAGCATACGGCGGATCTCATCCTTTTGGATTATCTTATGCCGGAACTGGACGGGCCTGAGGTATTAAAGCATCTTAGGACCATGGATAACGCCAGGAGCACACCGGTAGTATTTTTGACCGGAGTGACCGAAAAAAACACAGTCATTAAGACCATTACGGAGCTGAAGCCCCAGGGCTATATAGTAAAGCCGGCGAAAAAGTCCGAGCTTATCGCAAAGATAATTGATGTATTGGGTTAACAGGAGGCGCTTATGGATTTTGATCTTTCTATTTTGGACGGCAGCGGCATCGATTGCCAGACAGGCATGGCCTACACGGGCAACAAGGACAAGTTTATCTCTGCCCTGCAAAGATACTACAACAACTATGAAAAGAACAGATCAAAGGTAGAGGACTTTTATGAAAAGGAGGACTATGAGAATTACATGATCATAGTCCATTCACTGAAAAGCAATTCAAAAATGATAGGCGCCACCGATCTTTCAAAACTCTTTGAAGAGCTGGAGATGGCAGCCCGCAACAATGATATAGCCACAGTCGGGGAAAAGACAGCTGCCTGCCTGAAGGCCTACGAGGATCTGTATACGGCTCTTCAGCCCGTGGGACAGATGGAACAGGTCAGGGCCGCCGACGAGATATCGGCGGATGAGGCCAGGGATACGGTGGAAAAACTTTTGGCAGCACTGGATGATTTTGATGATGAGCTTTCAAATGATCTGGTAAAAAAGCTTTCGGGATATCCCTTCAGACTTACCCAGCGTGACAAGTTAAAAGAGGCATCGGAACACATAGAAAACTTTATGTATGACGATGCGGCGGAAATAATAAAGGAAATCGCCGGTACCATAGAATAATGAGTGTCAGCAGGAGCATCTTATGAAATATATCAAATACATTCTTTCGGTAATAGTTGTTTTAGTATTCGGATACATTTTCATAGGAGAGCTTGTGATGCCTGAGAATACTCCCATCAGTGACGACATCTGTGAGGTGCTGCAGCCCGGGAAGTGGGTTCTGGTTTTGGATGACGGTTCCGAGATTCCCATAGAGCTGCCGGGACGGGTAGATGGGGATGTAGTACTGAGGACCATCCTGCCAAAGGATCTGAACCGGAACATATCAGTGGTGGCCTGCCGCGGCATGGACATGCAGATATATGTGGGTGACGAGCTTCGCACCGACTACACCATAGAGGACTATGCTCTTTTCGGGGACAGGTCCTCGGAATGCTATGTCATGGCGCCTGTCTATACCGATGACGGAGGCAAGCCCCTTACCATCTACCTTTCCTATAACTCAGGCATAGTATATGAGGTGCTGGTGGGTACCCGATGGGGGATAATACACAACCTGTTTACACAGTACGGCGCGGAGCTTATGGTGGGACTGGGACTTTTGTTGCTGAGTCTCATATGCCTGGTGGCTGCCGTGGCCTACGAGATCATCCATAAGAGATATCTGGAGATGGAGCATCTGGCTCTGGGAGTTTTGATCGGAGCCTGCTGGGTAATGTCAAATTCCATCTTCCGTCAGTTCTATTCACGAAACATGTCCATCATGTCGGACACTCCGTTTTTGATGGTTATTCTCATGCCCATTCCCTTTCTTGTGTTTATCAATTCCCTTCAGAACGGGCGTTTTTCAAAACTCATAGGTGCAGCGTCATTTTTGGCGGTAGCCGATTTTGTCGTTTGCATTTCACTTTTTTTATCGGGAAAGGTGACGCTGTTACAAAGCTTTCCCATCAGCGCACTGTGTGCACTGATATGCATCATCGTTATGTTTACCACTCTGGTGATCGATTTCATCCGACACGAAATCTATTCCTACAGATACGTTGCGGTAGGCTTTGTGCTTTTAGCCATAGCGGCGGTATTCCAGATCCTCATGTATCAGTTCGCACATAACGGAGTTTTTTCCGGACTCTTTATGGCCATCGGACTTTTTGCATTCCAGATCTGTGCTATCATCCACACCATCAAGCAGCTCATCGGCATCCGGCTGGTGGCGAATGAGGCCCTGATGGCCAGCAAGGCAAAGGACGATTTTCTGGCAAACATGTCCCACGAGATCAGGACGCCCCTTAACGGTATCCTGGGCATGGATGAGATGATCATCAGGGACACCAGGGAGAGCAGGATAAAAAAATATGCCCTGGATATCAAAAGCGCGGGCAATACCCTTTTGTCCCTGATCAACGACATCCTGGATCTCAGCAAGATAGAGGCGGGCAGCTTTGAGATCATTCCCATACAATATGACATTGCCTCGGTGATAAATGACGTGATCAACATCACCAGAACCAGGGCGGTGAGCAAGGACCTGGGGTATAACATCACGGTGGCGGAGGATACTCCCAGCGTACTCTACGGCGATGAGATCAGGATCAGGCAGGTTATGCTAAACATCATCAACAATGCCATAAAGTATACTCCCTCGGGACATATCGATATCAATATCAGCACAAAGGAGACCATCCAGCCTGAGGTGGTTACCCTCATCATCAGCGTATCCGACACCGGAATGGGTATAAAGGATGAGGATAAGGACAAGCTTTTTTCCAGCTTTCAGCGTCTGGACGAGAAAAAGAATCGCAACATCGAGGGTACCGGTCTGGGACTTCACATAACCTACAGACTGGTGGATATGATGGAGGGCAGGATCGAGGTTCAAAGCGTCTACGGCGAGGGCTCCACCTTCAGCATCTATGTACCCCAGACTGTGGTTAACCACGAGCCCATCGGAGATTTTTCAAAGGCTGTATCTGCCCATGTGAAAAACATGGAGCTGGAGGAGAGTACCCTTTTGGCCCCGGATGCCAGGATCCTGGTGGTGGACGATAACGACATGAACCTGGATGTGATGGACGGTCTGTTGCGCGACACCAAGGCCAAGGTGGATCTGGTATCCTCCGGTATGGAGTGTATCGAAAAGGTGGCTGAGACAAAATATGACTGTATCCTTTTGGATCAGATGATGCCTGAGATGAACGGGGAGATGACCCTGAAGGAATTAAAGAGCAGGGATATTCTGGGAGATACTCCCATTATCGCTCTTACCGCAGATGCCATAGTTGGAGCCAGGGAAAACTATCTTAACATGGGCTTTACGGATTATCTGTCCAAGCCCGTAAAGTATGAAAAGCTTGAGGCTGCCCTGAAGGAATATCTGCCGCCGGAGAAGCAGCTTATTAAAAAGGCCGGTGATGACGACCTGCCGGTGATGCTCATCTGGGGCAATGATCCGGGCAGGCTTCGTGATGAAAAGGAGCGGCTGGAGGGCATATATAAATGTGTCTGCGTGGTGGGAAGCCAGGCAATGGAAAAGTACCTTGAGAAGCATGAACCCGATGGAGTGATGCATGTGATGTAATAGAAGGAGGTTGAGATGAAAAAGAGGATATTGAGTGTGATCATGGCCGCGGCCCTGGGGATCCTGGCAGTAGGATGCGGCGGGGCACAGAAAAATGAGAGCACCCCGGCCCCGGAGACTTCGGACACACAGGCTGAGCAGAGTGCGTCGGAGGAAAGTGCCGGGGATGAGAAACCGGCAGAGCCTGAGGATAGCGAGGATGATTTCCGTATCGGCATAGTTACAGGCTCCTTCGCCCAGTCAGAGGAGGATCGCCGGGGAGCAGAGGCTTTCCAGGAAAAGTACGGCGCTGACAGGGTTACTTTGGCTATTTATCCCGACAATTTTACTGAGGAATATGACGTTACGGTTCAGACTATAGTAACCTTAAGCGAGGATCCGAAGATGAAGGCCATAATCGTAAATCAGGCGGTGGAAGGAACCACTGAGGCTTTCAGACAGATCAAGGAGACAAGACCGGACATCCTCTGTATAGCCGGTGAGGCCTATGAAGATTTCTCCGATATCGGAGAGGTGGCAGATCTGGTGGTGAGTAATGACTTTGTAAGCCGGGGATATCTCATGATCCGTTCCGCCCATGAGTTGGGATGTGATACCTTTGTACATATTTCTTTTCCCAGACATATTTCCTACGAGACAGTTGCAAGACAGGTGGCCATTATGAAGGCTGCATGCGACGAGTTCGGTATGAAGTTTGACATGGTGGAGGCCCCTGATCCCACTACGGAAGTGGGAGTTCCGGGGGCGCAGAGTTACATCCTTGAAAAGACACCCAAGTGGGTTAAAAAATACGGACAGAATACAGCATTTTTCTGCACCAACGATGCCCACACCGAGCCCCTGATCAAGGAGCTTTTGGAATGCGGAGGCTATTTTATCGAGGCCGATCTGCCTTCGCCCATGCTGGGATATCCGGGAGCGCTGGATCTGGACTTTACGGATGATACCAGCGATATGCAGCAGAAACTGGAAAAGATAGAGGATGCCATTGTTGAAAAGGGCGGAGCCGGACGTTTCGGTACCTGGACCAATTCCTACGGTGCCACACTTTCCGCAGGTTTGGCGGAGCACGCCATGAACGTACTTTCAGGCCAGGGTGAACTGACGAGCATAAAAGATATGTCTAAATCCTTCGGCGCATTTTCTCCTGATGCGGAGTGGAACGGGTCGGCATATACAGATGCCGAAACCGGAGAAAAGCCCGGCAACATCTTCCTTGTGTATGAGGATACCTATATCATGGGAGACCCCGGTTACTATATGGGATCCACAAAGGTAGAGGTTCCGGAAGAGTATTACACCATAAAATAGCTTAGGAACTGTAGATGAACACAGTTCCTTATATAAAAGGCGGCGCGTATATGAACATACAGAATTCAGAAAACGGTTTTAAAAGACGCAGTACGGTGATACCTCTGGTGCTGGCATCTATATTTGTTCTCATTATGGTTGCCTATACATCATGGCTTGTGTACAGCATCTCCGTTTTGAACACTAATTCAATAATCGAAGATAGAATCTCCAGCGTATCTTATCTGGTTGAAAATGACCTGTCCACGGCTGAAAATGTGCTGCGGGTTACTGCAGATTCCGTGGAGCATATGATGATCAGCGGCAGTACCCCCGCCCGTATACATGAGTTTTTGGTGGAGGAATCCAATAATGTTACAGATCAGTTTGGGGAGGACTATCATGGTATTTATGGGTATATCATGAGCAGGTATTTGGACGGCCTCAACTGGGTGCCCCCTGCGGATTATGATCCTAAAAGCCGTGATTGGTACATTGTTGCACAGGAAAATGACGGAGAGGTTGCCATAGTGCCGCCATATGTTGATGCGCAGACCGGGGATATGATCATTTCCGTATGCAGGCAGCTTCCGGACCGCCAGAATATAATCTCTATGGATGTGACCTTAAACTGGATCCAGAGTCTTATGGAGGATCTTTCCTTAAACGGAAAGGGATATGGTTTTATTGTTGATAATGAGGGCTTTTTCATATCTCATAGCGATGAGGATAAAAAAGGCATTCATATCACCGACATGGAGGGCGGAGCAGAACTTCTAAATGAAATTCTGAATAACGATGCCACGGAGTTTTCATTTAAGCATGGAGGAAAGAAGGACAACATATATGTAAACAGGCTGCGAAACCAGTGGAATGTGGTAATGGTCATCAGCGATGACGAACTTTTCGGAGAGGTGAAGTCACGGCTTTTCATTAACATTTTTATCTGCTCAATCGTTTTTTTGATGATAATCATCATCTTTTATTTCGGCTACAGAAATGAGCAGAGTTATTCCCTGCGTATGGAAAAGCTGAGGTCCGAAGAACAGATGAGGGAATATGAGACCAAGGTATTGAAGCTGGAAAAGGAGGCTGCCGATCAGGCAAATAAGGCGAAGAGCAGCTTTCTGGCAAACATGTCCCATGAGATTAGGACGCCCATGAACGCCATCATCGGTATGGACGAGATGATCCTGAGGGAGACCAGGGACGATAGGATTAAAAAATATGCCTCCGATATCCACAGCGCTGGAAAGACCCTTTTATCCATTATCAATGACATCCTGGACCTGTCCAAGATAGAGTCAGGTAAGATGGAATTGGTGCCGGTGGAATACAGTTTTGCATCGGTCTTAAATGACATCGTAAACATGACGAAAAACAAGGCCATGGAAAAGGGCTTAAGCTACAACATGGAGGTGGATCCCAATATCCCTTCGGTGCTCAGGGGTGATGAGATCAGGATCAGGCAGATCATACTTAATATCACCAATAATGCCATAAAGTATACCTCAGAGGGCAGCGTGTCCATCGCCATCTCATTTTTACATGACAAAAGTGAACTTGTGGTAAGGATCGCCGATACGGGTATGGGCATAAAGGACGAGGACAGGGATAAGCTGTTTTCCAGCTTCCAGAGACTGGATGAGACCAAAAACAGGAATGTGGAGGGTACCGGACTGGGACTCAACATCACCAAGCAGCTGGCGGAGATGATGGGAGGATCCATTGAGGTGGAGAGTGAGTACGGCAAGGGTTCCGTGTTTACAGCTCACCTTATTCAGGAAGTGGTGGATGAGACTCCCATAGGTGACTACACTGCACGACTGCAGAAATCCTCCCTGCAGACAGAGGAATACAGGCCCATGCTCATCGCTCCAAGGGCAAAGGTTCTCATCGTGGATGATAACGATATGAATCTGGAGGTCATTACGGAGCTGATGGGTGACACCAGAATTCAGGTGACCACAGCACTTTCGGGCAACGAATGTATTGATATTTTAAAGGCCAACAGGTTTGATGTGGTGCTTTTGGATCAGATGATGCCGGGGATGTCGGGGACTCAGACTCTGGCCATCGTAAAGCAGGAGCATCTGGCAGATGATACTCCCATTATCGCCATTACCGCTGACGCCATAGTGGGGGCAAGGGAGTCATATATCAGCGAGGGCTTTACCGATTATCTGTCCAAGCCTGTCATGTACGGGGAACTGGAGGAACTGCTGCTTAAGTATCTGGACAGTTCACTTTTGATGACCCGGGAGCAGATAGAAGAGGAGGCTGCACGGGCCGAGGAGAACAGGCCTGTGGTTTTGGTCATAAATGATTCTGCGGAAAAGCTGAAGGAAATGAAGGAGCTTTTGTCGCCGAAGTATAAGGGAGTTTTTGTGAAGGACGAGGCCGCTGCCGAAAAGTATCTGAGTAAGCATGAGGTGGAGTTTGTCATAAGAGATGGGAAGATAAATGTATAATATTTACTTTGAATTTGCAGCCACGGGCTTTTTGGGCATACTGCTTCTATATCTGCATATAGAGTATCCCAAGGCATCAGAGAGTAACCGCCGTTATCGTGAGTGGGTTATGTGGATACTCATCTGCGCCATTGTGGATATCGTTGCCACCCGTACCACGGATTACGGACATATGATCCCGCCCATGGTAAATATCATAATCAATACCTTCTACTTCATGGTTTCGGCAGAGGGCTTTTGGAGTATGGCCAAATACCTGCATTCTCTTTTCAAGGGAAATTACTCCGATAAGTATATGGCGATACTGGGCAAGCTGATCTATGTGTGGCTGGGGCTTATGGTGGTCAATATTTTTACCGGCTGGATATTTACCTTTGATGAGACCGGTACATATATGCACGGGTCTTATTATTTCCTGATATTTGTATTTCAGATCATAGTCAACGGCATGTCCGTATTTCTTTTGGTCATCAACTGGAAGAATATGGAAAAACGGCAGCGCATGGCCATAGGACTTTTTGTGGCTATCATCGTGGGGGGCTTTTTGCTCCAGGTGGTTTTCTTCCAGAAGACGCTCCTCATCTTTTATATGTTCTCCCTGGCTGCCATGACCTCCCTTTTCGTAATAGAGACCCCGGACTATCTGAAACTGGCCCAGGCCCTGGATGAGGTGGAGGAGCAGAGAAAGCGAGCTGATATAGCAAATGAAGCCAAGAGTAACTTTTTGGCCAATATGTCCCATGAGATCCGAACACCCATGAACGCCATCATCGGCATGGATGAGATGATCCTCAGAGAGGCACGGGATGCCAAGGTAAAAAGGTATGCCCATGATATTAAAAGTGCGGGCAATACGCTGCTTTCCATCATCAATGACATTTTGGACCTGTCCAAGATAGAGTCCGGGAAGATGGAACTGGTGCCCACGGAGTATGAGGTGGCGTCGGTAATAAACGATGTGGTGAACATGACTGCCAAAAAGGCGGATGATAAGGGTCTAAAATACGAGCTTACCGCCGATGAGAATACTCCCTCGGTTCTTTTCGGAGATGAGATCAGGGTGCGGCAGGTGATGCTCAATATCATAAACAATGCGATCAAGTATACCCAGGAGGGCAGCGTTACCACCAGGATAGATTACGACAGGGATGTCGGGTGCCTCAGGATTTCGGTCAGGGATACCGGAATGGGCATAAAGCCGGAGGATATGGAAAAACTGTTCCAGGCCTTTCAGCGTCTGGACGAGACCAGAAACCGTAAGGTTGAGGGTACGGGCCTGGGGCTGTCCATCACCAAGAGGCTGGTAGAGATCATGGACGGCAGCATCAATGTGGAAAGTGAGTATGGTAAGGGAACAGCCTTTTTTGTAGAGCTGTCGCAAAGGATCGTGGATGATACTCCCATAGGCGACTACAGTGAGCGCCTGAAGCAGGCCAGAGAGGAAGAGTCGGAGTTTGTGCCGACGCTGTGTGCTCCAAAGGCCTGCATTTTGATCGTGGATGACAATGATATGAACCTGGAGGTCATCACGGAGCTTTTGTCCGAGACCAGGATAAAGATCACTACTGCGGTGTCCGGTCAGGAGTGTATAGAGCTTTTAAAGGAAAACACCTATGATGTGGTGCTTTTGGACCAGATGATGCCGGGGATGTCAGGCACACAGACCCTTTCCGTGATAAAGTCAGAGCATCTGGCGGATGGTACACCGGTGATCGCCCTTACTGCTGATGCAATAGTAGGTGCCAGGGAAAACTATATGTCCGCCGGCTTTGTGGACTATCTGACCAAGCCCATCAAATATGAAAAGCTGGAGTCGACGCTGAAGGAGTACATACCTGTGGCAAAGCAGGAGGAGCCGGGAAAAAAGAAGGAGCTTCCGGTGCTATTGATCTGGGGGGATGATCCCGGGAAACTGCGAGAGGCAAAGGATAATTTTTCAGGCTACTATAAGTGTGTCTGTGTGGTGGGAGAAGAGAAAAAGGATCAATATCTTAAAAAGCATCCGGCTGCGGGAGTGCTGCAGGTGATGGAGGAGGAGTAGTAGGCCGGTGCGCCGATTTTGTTTTACAAATATCTTCATAAGTGGTAAAATATAGCGGATTGGGTGAGCCCGATCCGCTGTATTGTTTAGTTTGGCGTGTGTTAGGAGAGAGACTGATGATCGCAGAGGATTTGAATGAGATGAAAAACGACGGACCCGATGATGATTTTATAATCAAGAGCGGTTCCGCGCAGCAGGATAGTGATAAGGCCGAGGACGCGGCTGTTGAGGCTGAGAGCGAGAGTGCCGAGGCTGTGGACAGCGTAGATGAGAGGCTTGAGGCAGCAGGCATAGAGGTGCCTCATGAGGAGGCTTCCTCAGATGATGCTTCAAAAGAGGCTGTTTCGGCTGAGGCTTCAGATGAAGATACTTCAGTCGAGGCTGAGGTTTTGCCTGAGGAGGATATCTATATCCCTGAGGATAACGAGCCCAATATCGATGAATCCGAGGAGGAGCTTTTCGCCCAGATAGACGCCTTCAGACAAAAGGCTTCCATGATCACTGCTCTCATCAGAGAGAAGCAGCACCGCATGGACCAGCTGGAGGATCAGCTCCATGAGAAGGAGGTGGAGAACCTCCGGTATCAGCAAAAGCTTTTGTCCATGAAAAAAGAGGTGTCCGCCAGGAATGCGGCGGTCAGCCGTGAGGCTGTGGCAGAGGTAGCAGTCAGGGCGGCCAATGAGGCAGTTGCCAAGTCCGATGACAAGATGTCGGATGCGCTCAAGTCCGTTGAGGACAAGATGACCTCCATGGAGCAGTCATTCTCCGGTGGTACGGACATCAGTGTTATAAAGGGCGACATTTTTGACAAGATCCACGACGAGAATGTTCGTGTATATCGCAATATCCAGGATTATATGAAGGAGCGCGATGAGAATGATGAGCGCTTCAAGAAGCTTGAGAACATAACCAGGGAAACCAGTGCCAAGGTCAGCGTGGCCTTGATAGTCAGTATCATCGATCTGCTGCTGGTTGGCGGTGTTTTGCTCACGGTACTGGGAGTGATTTAAATTATATGGCAGATAAGGAAGTATGGGTCATAGGCCACAAAAATCCCGATACGGATTCCATTTGTGCGGCTATCGGCTATGCAGAACTTAAGAATAAATTGGGCGAAGGGCTTTTCATCCCCAAGAAGGCTGGCGAGATGAACATGGAGACGGCCTATGTTTTAAACAGGTTCGGGGTGAAAATACCTGAAACTGTCAGGGATGTACGTACCCAGGTCAAGGATATCACCTTCCGCCATACCAGGGGAGTGAGCAACCATTTTTCCCTGAAAAAGGCATGGGAGACCATGAAGGCTGAGGACGTGGTGACACTTCCCATCGTAGAGCCAAATGGCAGGCTGGAGGGCCTTATCGTAAATGGCGACCTGGCATATTCCTACATGGATGTGTACGATAACAGTGAGCTGGCCAGGGCCAGGACCCAGTACAAGAATATCATCGAGACATTAAACGGCAGGCTCCACTGCGGCAACGAGCACGGCTATTTTATCAAGGGCAAGGTGGTGGTGGCTTCCGGTGACCGGGAGGCCATGCAGTCGGAGATAGATATAGATGATCTGGTGATAGTGGGAGATTATCCGGTGCAGCAGATGCTGGTGCTGGAGAAAAACCCCAGCTGTATGATAGTCACCGGGGTCAGGGATGAGTCGGACATCGACATGTATACCCTGGAAAAGGCCCAGAGTCAGGACACGGTGGTGATCTCCACTGAGTACGACAGCTTTACCACAGCCAGGCTTATCAACCAGAGCATGCCCATCAAGCATTTTATGACTACGGAGGGTATGATCACCTTCCGTATGTATGACTATATTGACGAAGTCAGGGACACCATGTCCAAGGTCAGACACAGGGATTTCCCGGTGGTGGATGACAACGGATCCTACATAGGTATGGTGTCACGGCGTAACCTTTTGGATATGGCCTCAAAGCGGCTGATCCTGGTGGATCACAATGAAAAGTCCCAGGCCGTGGACGGCATAGAGGAGGCTGAGATCCTGGAGATCATCGATCATCACAGGATAGGCACTCTCGAGACCATGGCGCCGGTCATCTTCAGGAACCAGCCGGTGGGTTGCTGTTCCACCATCATATATATGATGTATATGGAGCGGGGTATTGAGATAGAGCCCCGTATTGCAGGACTTTTGCTCTCGGCCATTTTATCGGATACGCTGATGTTTCGGTCCCCCACCTGTACCGATGTGGACAGGGAAGTGGGTAAAAAACTGGCAGATATCGCCGGAGTTGATATCGAGGAGCTGGCGGTTTCCATGTTTGAGGCGGGCAGCGCATTTTCTGACAGATCCACCGAGGAGATATTCTATCAGGACTTCAAGGTATTTCAGGCAGATGATACACGTTTTGCGGTGGCCCAGATTTCAGCGGTTTCAGCCAAGCAGCTGGAGTCTATCAGGGAGAGGATCCTGGAGTTTGCCTCCAAGGTTATCGAGGATAAGGGGCTGGATATGGTGTTTGTCATGATGACCAACATCTTCGAGCAGTCCACAGAGCTTTTATATGAGGGCAAAAATGCGAGGGAGATACTGTCATCGGCCTTTGGAGATGACAAGCTGACCCGGGATCACAGTGCTTCACTTCCGGGAGTGGTATCCCGCAAGAAGCAGCTGATACCTTCCATCATGAGGGCGATGCAGGAGTAATGGATACTGAGCGTAGCGAAGTGTCCATGCTCATTGAATTCTGAAGGAATTCAATGAGATTCCCGTGTCATCCTGAGCGTGGTGAAGCTTCTGTCAGAGACAGAAGCTTGAAGAAGTCATCGGAGATGACTTCAACCAGATGAAGCTTCTGTCATAGCCAGAAGCCTGAAGAAGTCATCGGAGATGACTTCAACCAAGCGAAGGATCTTTTACAGGAGGATAAATTGAAACAGAGAGTCTTTTCAGTATTAGTAGAAAATACATCCGGTGTTTTGTCCCATATGTCGGGACTTTTCTCACGCCGGGGCTACAATATCGACAGTTTTTCCGCAGGCGTGACATCGGATCCCAGGTTTACCCGCTGTACCATAGTTGCCAGCGGAGATGAGCTGATCCTGGAGCAGATAGAAAAACAGCTCAACAAGCTGGAGGATGTGATCAAGGTCACGGTGCTCAGGACCGGCGAGTCCGTTACCAGAGAGCTGATGCTGGTAAAGGTGCACAGTCCCAAGCCCCAGTTTGAGCTGTCTGAGTTGGTGGACCGCTTCCATGCCAAGGAAGTGGATGTGGACTACGCCCATGAGTCTGTAGTCATCGAGGTGACCGGCACCCACGGCAAGCTGGATTCATTTTTGGAAAATCTGGAGAGCTGCAATTTTGAGATACTTGAGCTGGCCCGTACCGGTATCACCGGCCTTACCAGAGGTATTAAGGATCTCGTCCTTGTAAATGAGGATGGAGAGATATCCAGAACATTATAAATATTTTTATTGTAAGGAGGAAACAAAAATGTCAAACGAAGCAAGAATCTTTTATCAGGAAGACTGTGATCTGTCCTATCTCGATGGTAAGACCATTGCCATCATTGGCTACGGCAGCCAGGGACATGCTCATGCACTTAACCTCAAGGAGAGCGGATGCAACGTTATCATCGGACTCTATGAGGGATCAAAATCCTGGAAGAGAGCAGAGGAGCAGGGCTTTAAGGTGTTTACCGCAGCTGAGGCTGCAAAGCAGGCTGACATCATCATGATCCTTATCAATGATGAGCTACAGGCTGATATGTACAAGAACGATATCGAGCCCAACCTTTCAGCAGGCAACATGCTTATGTTTGCGCATGGTTTCAATATTCACTTCGGATGCATCAAGCCTCCCGCAGATGTGGACGTTACTATGATCGCACCCAAGGCTCCCGGACATACAGTACGCTCCGAGTATCAGGCAGGCAAGGGTACTCCCTGTCTTATTGCTGTTGAGCAGGACGCTACAGGCAAGGCATGGGATATTGCAAAGGCTTACGGTCTCGGTATCGGCGGAGCACGCGCAGGTCTTTTAGAGACTACCTATCGTACAGAGACAGAGACTGACCTCTTCGGTGAGCAGGCTGTACTTTGCGGAGGCGTTTGCGCACTTATGCAGGCAGGCTTCGAGACTCTTACTGAGGCAGGCTATGATCCCCGTAATGCATACTTTGAGTGCATCCACGAGATGAAGCTCATCGTAGACCTCATCTATCAGAGTGGTTTTGCAGGAATGAGATATTCCATTTCCAATACAGCTGAGTATGGTGATTATATCACCGGACCCAAGATCATCACCGAGGATACAAAGAAGGCTATGAAGCAGATCCTTACAGATATCCAGGATGGTACCTTTGCAAGCAACTTCCTTCAGGATATGTCACCTGCAGGACGTCAGGTACACTTCAAGGCTATGAGGAAGCTGGCAGCCGAGCATCCCGCTGAGAAGGTG
>JAILEN010000006.1 GCA_024687655.1 Lachnospiraceae bacterium
ATAAACTGGTTTGTTTTTGTATCGTATGTATAGTTTATTGATTTTAATTTTTCAGTAATCTCAGTGTCCGGAATACTGTAGGCGGCACACAGCTCTGTAAGCGAGCTGTACTCGTCGCGTAATTTGGTATTGACCACCGATAACAGCATCACCGGATCCTTTGGCAATCCCATCATAAAAATGTCACCTGCCCCTCGTCCGAGATCTCTATACGTCCGTGGGCCAGCATATCGATGGCCTGGGGCAAGAGCTTCCACTCAGCCTGCTCCATCACTCTGCGCTGCAGCACCTCCGGAGTATCCCCGGGCTGTATCTCCACTGCCTTCTGCAAAAGTATGGGACCTGTGTCAGTGTCCTCATCCACCACATGGACAGTGGCGCCGGTGAGCCTGACTCCACGGGCCAGGGCAGCTTCATGCACCTTTAGACCATAAAAGCCCACCCCGCAAAAAGACGGGATAAGGCTGGGATGGATATTTATGATCCTGTTTTTAAACTCCCTTATCATGGCGGGAGGTATCTTTACCAAAAAGCCTGCCAAAACCACAAGGTCAGCACCCGTGTCCACAACGGCCCTGGTGAGGGCTGCGTCATACTCATCCCGATGGGGATGGTCTGCACGGGATACCACACAGGCAGGTATGCCTGCATCATAGGCTCTGGTGAGAGCATATGCATCCCTGTTGTTGGAGATAACGCAGGCGATCTCGGTATCCGTGATCCGGCCATCCGCTATGGCGTCCATGATAGCCTGCAGATTGGTGCCGCCTCCGGATACTAAAACTGTGATCCTATACATTATTACTACCTTATCATCCTTACTGCCTTGTCATCCTGAGGGTGGTGAAGCTTCTGTCATAGACAGAAGCCTGAAGAAGCCATCGGAGATGACTTCAACCATGCGAAGGATCTTAAATCAAATCCACCCCTTTATCGCCCGCAACGATCTCACCTACAACAAATCCCTTATCTCCTGCATCCTCGATGGCACGAAGCACTGTGTCACGATCGCCTGCATCCACAGCCAACACCATGCCCAGTCCGCAGTTAAAGGTATTGTACATCATCTCGTCTGTGATGTCTCCCGCCTTTTGGATGAGTCCGAAAATGGGAGGTCTGTCAAAGGAGTCCGTCCTGATGACTGCCCTCACCCCATCATGGAGCATGCGGGGAACATTTTCATAAAAGCCGCCGCCGGTGATATGTGAGCAGCCATGGAGCCTGACACCTGCCTTTGCAATGGACTGCAGTGCAGGCACATATATCCTGGTGGGCCTCAGCAGCGCCTCTCCCAAGGTCTCACCCAGCTCGTCATAATGCCGCCCCAGGGACTCGGCTGTCATGTCGAAACATTTTCTCACGAGAGAAAAACCATTGGAGTGAACTCCGGTGGAGCCTATGCCGATGAGCACATCCCCGGGCACTATAGCCTCGCCGGTGATGATATCCCTGCGATCCACCACGCCTACCGCGAAGCCCGCCACGTCGTATTCATCCTCGGGCATGAGACCCGGATGCTCTGCCGTCTCTCCTCCTATAAGCGCGCAGCCGGAGAGCTTACAGCCCTCCGCTACGCCTTTTACTATACTTGCTATCTTCTCGGGATAGTTTTTACCGCAGGCGATATAGTCCAGGAAAAACAGTGGCTCTCCGCCTGCACATACCACGTCGTTCACGCACATGGCCACTGCATCTATACCTATGGTATCGTGTCTGTCCATTACGAAGGCCAGCTTGATCTTGGTGCCCACTCCGTCTGTACCGGAAAGCAGGACAGGGTCCTCCATATCCTTCATCTTTGCCATGGAAAAGGCTCCTGAAAAGCCGCCCAGTCCGCCCAGCACCTCAGGTCTCAAAGTCTTTGCCACATACTTTTTCATAAGCTCCACTGACTCATAGCCTGCCTCGATATCTACTCCGGAGCTCTTATAATCCAACGCCATGATAAACTATCCTTTCTAAAGTATGGCTATTTCACCATCTTGATCTTAACTGTATTGGCTACGCCTGCGTTCTTAAGGAGCTTCTTTGTGCTCTTGAACTTTGCCTTTGAAGCTATAACGGTGATGGTAGCATTCTTGTTGATGCCGTTGAAGGCGCCCTTGCCAACCTTGGTTACAGGGCCTGCCAGCTCGATGCTCTTGAGGTTCTTGGCATTTTTGAAAGCGTCCTTACCAATGGTCTTGATGTCACTGTTGATGATGACCTTCTTAACCTTCTTGTTGCCCTTTAATACCTTGTTTCCGATGGCTGTCACATGATAGTCGGTATCCTTTGTGGTGATGCCCTCCTTCTCGGTGTAGGCTGTCATGGATGAAACGGTTACCAGGTCGGAGATATCCAGAGTAGTCTTGGAACCTGTGATCTTGCTGACAGTCAGTTTGCCGTCGGAACCGATCTTGTAGTTAGTCTCGGATGTGGTCTCATTATTCTTGTTGAGAGTACGCTCTGCCACTGCAGTTACCTTACCTGCAGATGAGAAAGTGGCTGCAGTCACGCTCTTTGTACCTGAAGCTGTAGCCTCGGTGCTCTCCATGTAATAACCCTTGTCCTTGTTGACAATAATGTAGTTTTCAATGTATGAACCGTCAGATGCCTTGTCAGTATCGCGCATCTTGTTCTCACCTGTGGTGCTGTCAGTCACATAATTGATGGTATGTGTCCTCTCCACCTGCTTGGTGGTCTTGTCAGTCCAGGTAGTAACGATGTTCTTTGTGGTGATGGTACCCTGCTTTGTAGTAGTGGTCTCAGTCACGCTGCCATCCTTGTTGGTCACCTTCGTAGGCTTGTTTGAGCTTGAAGAAGATGATGAGGATGAACTTGATGACGAGCTGCTGGAAGAATTATCTCCGGATGAAGTAGAGTCATCATTCTTGGTCCTGAACCTGTAGTACTTGTCACTGCCGCTGCTGTAGATGCAGATAGCACCTGTGCTGTCGCCTGTGACCTTGAGCACCAGATAGTACTCCTTGTTCTTGTCAAGTCCTGTGGCTGAGATGGTGATGCCATCCTGACCGCTTCCGCTGTCACTCTGGACATCGGATGCATTGGAATCGGTGGGAACCTTGTCGTACACATTCCACTGATAGGTCACTGACTCTGAGGGAACGGAAAACTCCATGTCAAAGCCGTCTCCGGAAACCTTGAAGCTCTTCTGCTTTATATCAGGACCCTTGGCCAGAGTCACGGTGTTACTGTCCACACTGCCGCCGGCGTACTTATAGAAAACGGTGATATCCCCTTCCTTTGTGGTGCTGAGATCGGAAACCCTGACCTCCTGCTTTTTATCGGAAGAAGAATTGATCTTTTTTGCATATACTATACCGCTGCCTGTGGAACCGGTAGCCAGGCTGGCGATATTGCTGTCGGTGACGGAGTCACCCCTGTAATCCTGGTTGGTAATGACGATGTACATCTCTTTGCCGTCGGACTGCAGATCCTTGCCGGGGGTGTAGGTCATAATGGCATCTGCTGTCCAGTTGAGGTTGGCAACAGTCACTACCTCAGGGGCATCGGTGGTATCAGGAGCCGAATCAGCCCTGACGGTCTGCATGTCGCCCGAAACAGGCGCACCCGTCACTACAAGCCCGGCTGCAAGTGCCATTACAGCCATCTTCTTTAACACGTTCTTAATCTGCATATCCTTTGTCCTCCTTCTGCCGGTCGTCATTACCTGACCGGAACTTAAATATTTTTAAACTTAACTGTGCTTGCCACGCCGGCCTTCTGGATCTTCTTTACGGTCTTCTTGTATGCTGAAGCACCTGCGTCGATCTTGATGACCGCGTTCTTGTGGATACCCTTGAAAGCATTTGTGCCAACGCTTGAAAGGGGATTGTTGATCACGATGGTCTTGAGCTTCTTGTTGTTCTTGAAAGCGTTCTTACCCACCTTTGTGACGGAATCGGGGATGACCAGCTTGGTAACACTTGTATTGCTCTTGAAAGCATTGTCAGCCACGGAAGTAACGGTATACTCCGTATTGTTGACGGATACAGAATCGGGGATGGTCACCGTTGTCTTTTTGCCTGTGATCTTTTTGACTGCTACATTCTCGCTTGTTCCAACCTTATAGTCGATCTGAAGGATCTCTGTGTTGCTATCGTTGAGGATCTCTGTCTTAAGTCCGGTGATAACATTTGCAGATGAGTAATTTCCCGTAACCATGGTGGTGGTACCCAATGATGTGGTCTTGGCCTCCATCAGGATCTTTGAACCGTCCTTCATGATGGTGGTCATGAACTGCTCTGATGAACCGTCACTGAGCTTTGTGTACTTGCTCTCGGAAGACTTCCAGTCAGCGGATGATGATGTGGGAGTAGCCGTAACATAGGTATACTCGTGTCCGTCTGAATATCCTGTGGTCTTCTCGGTCTTGGTCTTCATACCATCCTGTGTGGTGGTGGAAGTAGTCGTGGTGGTACCGTCAGAATTCTTCTTCGTGGAATTGCTGTTGGAAGACGAAGATGAAGATGATGTGCCGGATGTACCTGAAGCCCATGTGTCGGAGTTAACGGTCTTGAAGGTATAGTAGCTGTTGGTATTGGTGCTGGTGCCGTTGTCCGAATAGTAGTTAGTCCTCTTGGTAGAGTCGCCTGTTACCTTCAATGAGAGGTAGTAGGTGGTGTTCTTGTCCAGGTTGTTGGTGGAAATGGTGATATCATCCTTTTTGTCTGATGTATATCCGCTGCCGCTGTCGAACTCCTGCTTGTTGTTGCTGGAGGGAACCCTGTCATAGATATGCCACTCATAGTCGCAGGTCTCATTTGTGACTCTGAAAATGAAGTCCACGCCATAGCCGTATCTTTTTATGGAACGTGAAGAAATCTGAGGACCGCTGGAAGTGCCGCTGTTGTTGTTACTGCTGCTGCCTCTGGTGTCATCTACTCTGAAACGGGCGCTGTAGCAGCTGCTGCCCGTGGTGCTGTTGCAATAATAGATCTGATATGTACCGCTGGTGTTGATGCTGGTATCGCTGAGCTTAATGGTGCCGCTGGAACCAGCGGATACTCTGGTCCTGTAGTATACGCCTGAATAGTTGCCGTTATACAGTCCCTGTACAAAGTCATAGCTGGTGGTATCTGCAGAGCTGTAGTAGCTGGAATCTGCAGTATTGGCTATAACTATATAATATGCGATGGTACTGCTGGTGTCGTCGCCGCCGTAGTAATTGGCGATGGCCCCGCTGGATGCGCTGTTGAGGTCCACGATATAGCTGCTGGTATCAGCCACAACATTCATGGTGGGATCTGCAGCCCGCACAATACTCGCCTCCTGGGGGATAAAAGCTGCTGATGAAAGTGCTACGGTAAGTGACATCGTAGCTACCGCTGCCTTTTTCAGGAATTCTTTGATCTTCATTTTTTGCCTCCTTTAAATAAGAAAATACCAAATATAACCGAAATCAAAGTATCATAATGTGTCCACAAAAAGTCCACATCATCTTATTCGGTTAAACCCTCCGAAAAAGAAAGGGTGAATACCCATTTTTGAAAAAAATTTGAAATATTATTTGAGGAACTCTCTGTAACCGGCCTCAGACAGCTTTTCGTCCTTTGAAGCCACCTCACCGGCCATCTTTTTGGAAAATTCCCTGAGCTTTGATAAAAGGCCGGGGTCCGATGTGGCCAGCATCTTTGCCGCCAGGATACCGGCGTTTTTACCTCCGTTTATGGCCACGGTGGCCACGGGGATGCCGGAGGGCATCTGGACTATGGAATACAGTGAGTCCACTCCACCCAGATCGGATGTCTTCATGGGGATACCTATGACAGGCATGGGGAAAATGGCTGCGCACATGCCCGGCAGATGGGCGGCCTTGCCTGCGCCGGCTATGATGACCTTCACCCCTGCTGCCTCAGCACTCTTTGCATATTCAAAAAACTTCTCGGGATCACGGTGGGCTGAGATGATACGCATCTCAAACTCTACTCCCAGCTCCTCCAAAACCTCTGCCGCCTGTGCCATCACAGGCATATCGGAGTCAGATCCCATCACTATAGAAACCTTAGCCATAACAACCTCCTAATCGCTATCTAACACTAATGCTGATTATACAGCACTTCATCCCCGACTGCCATATATTTTTACATTAAAAAATGGGGAGCGGCGAACCGCTCCCCATCTGCATAAGAGATGATGCTCTTACTTTTTAACTCTCTTGATCTTTACGGTCTTGGCAACGCCGGACTTCTGGATCAGCTTCCTTACAGCCTTAACCTGCTTTGCAGTACCCTTGATCTTGATGGTAGCCTTCTTGTTGATACCATCGAAAGCACCCTTGCCGATGCTCTTGACCTTGGCACCCTGAAGCACGATGGTCTTCAGCTTAGGTGTATCAGCAAATGCCTTGGCACCGATAGCCTTGATGTTCTTGCCGATAACAACCTTTGTCACCTTGTCATTGCCCTTCAGTGCGCCTGCACCGATGCGGGTAACCTTGTACTTGTCGCCTGCTGCAGTAACTGCTGCAGGGATGGTAACTGTCTTGCCTGTAACCTCGATATTTGTGATCTTAACGGTATCCTCATCAGTAGCTGTGTATGTAGCCTCGCTGGTCTTGGTTCCGCTGGAGTTTACTGTGGATGTTACGATGGTAACATCACCTGCTGCTGTAACCTCAGTCTCAACGATAGCCTGGCTCTTGTCAGCTGCTGTGTCGGTCTCTGTTACGGACTTGGAACCATCCTTATTTGTAACGGTCTTAACCTCTTCCTTGGAGCCGTCAGTCTTTGTGGTGGTCTTGGTCTCTGTAACCTTACCTGTCTTGGAATCTGTAGAAGTCTTAACTACTTCCTTGGAGCCGTCCTTCTTTGCAGTTGTCTGTGTAACTGTTGTTACTGTGCCCTGCTTTGTGGTTGTGGTAGTAACCTTCTCACCACTGGAATTGGTGCTAACCTTCGTAGTGGAGTTTCCTGAACTTGTGGAACTGCTGCTTGAGCTTCTGGATGAACTATCATCGGATGAATTAGCCGTCCATTTCGCATACAGATTAAGGTCAGATGTAAGAGATGTAAGGCCTGTGATTCTCTGTCCGTTTGTATATTGTGCACTTCCATCCGCACTGGTTGCCCATCCAGCAAATGTATATCCACTTCTTGAGAAACCATTTGTTCTAAGCGTAACTTCACCACTGGATGATATTGCAGAATCTTCCATTGAACCAGTCGCGTCAGTTGCATTCTTGTTGTATTTTACGTAACGAGTCGTTGCAGGATTTACCTGAGCAGTAACGGCATAGTTAATTGTATGATTCTCAACCCCACTATATCTGGATACCCTTATGCTAAATGATCCTTGCCCATTGCTTTGTGTCGGTTTTAATGCGACAGTTACAGTTGCATTACCACTGGAGTTAAAGTTGGTTGCCCGTACTGCATTAACCACACATCCAGAACCGGTGGAAACGACTGTAAGCGTTAACTCCGAAGGGGATTCCGCTACAATATTACTAGAACTCCCTGTAGAAACTGTACCAACAGAAATTGTTACAGTATCGGTTACCGTTTGATCGCTTGCACCTAATGCCACTGTTCCACTGATATTCGTTTGTGAATTTGTGGTAACAAAATGGTTCGCATTACTATCAATCGTACTTTGCACGTTTGAAATGTGATATTGATTGCTGGTAGCCTGAGCATCTAATGCTGATAAAATTGAAAGGTTCGGCGCAAGCATTGTTATCGCGGTAGCGATAGCAAGAGCCAGCGCAAGTATCTTTTTGTTCCTCATAGAAAAATCCTCCTCTTCTTTGAGTTCATAATCTCAGCCAATTCAGACAGATAATTCTCAATTGACTTAGTTCCTAATCCCCGCCCCTGTGATTAGTCGATGCAAAGTAAATTTTAATTCTACCCCCCCACAATGTCAATACACTTTTTCACCGAAAACCGCGTAACTCCTACCTAGTTTCCCGCTCTCTACGGCCTAGTATTGTAGGATCACAATAAGGCCAGCGGCTGATCTTATTCATCCAGCGGGATGTTCAGCGGTTCGGTGCCGGGGACTACAAAGCGGCCGTCGCGAATGATATCCTCGGAGGTGCCGTCGGGCATATCCACAGTGATGTATCCCAACTCCGCAAAGGGTATGGTTATATCCGTATGGCAGTTAAAATATGCCTTCTCAGGATTATCTGACTTTCTCAGGATGGAGACCGAATTGTCCCTGGCCACGATCTCCTTGCCGTCGGGATTTTTCGTCACCACATCCTCCTCACGTGAATAGCAGGTATCACCCACCGCAAAATGGGGCCCCGTCTTTTCCGCAATGAGGATGGGATACCTGTCAGATATCCCCAGATCCCGGCCTGCACGGTAGGCCGTGGTGTTGGTCCCTATGGCAAACTCCCCTATGGGCAGCGACTCATGATGGAAGAGGATATTGTCCTCGATGAAGCGGCGGTTTTCCTCCTCCTTTTCAAAATTGGAGCAGGTATAGTCCGTCACCATACCATCCTTGAAGGTCAGCTGCAGGTCCTTGAAGGTGTAGTCCCCCAGATATACAAATGACACATTGAGGACGCCCTGTGTCCCCTCCAGCACCGGCGAGGTAAACACCTCTCCCACGGGTATGTTCACATCAGCCACACAGTTTTCAAAATTGGTCTGGCGCTTTGGATCAGTCAGTTCATGCAGCTTTACCACTATATCCGTCCGGTTCTCCCCGGAGCCGTGGACTCTCACCTGATAGCCCCGATCTAAAACGTCGATGATCCTCTGCTGCATATCACGATACAGCACATAATCCAGGGTATTGATCTCCACCACCTTTTTAAATATCTCATCAAAATTGTCCCCTATGCAGGGCAGGGGATAGGAGATAATGGTAAAGCTCCTCTCCTCCCCGGGGATATAGGTATAGGTGATCTCGCTGGCACGGGACTTGTCATGAACATCCAGATGCTGCTGCTTTTCTGAAAGCCTGGTGTTGGCCTCATCATTTTTAGGATCAAATCTGGACTCGCCGAAGACCTCGATGACCGCCGGGCCACCATATTTTTTCGCCATGTCAGCATTATGGGAAAATGCAGTATCCAGGCACTCCAGGCGCCTTTCAACATATGCCTTGTCATAGTACAGTGACTTGTCATCCTTGTGATCATATTCAAACTGCTTATTTAGGGAGGTGGTATAGCAGCCCTGCTTGCCCTTGCCCCTGCCCATGAAGGACAAAAAGGGCTCACGGATCACACTGGCATCCAACCCGATCTCGTTAAACTGACGTATCGCCGCCCGGACCATCCGCTCAAAACCTATGGGATAGTGGATGCCCACCACCTCTTTGATGCCGATGTCCTTGCCCGTATTATCAAAGCCTATGCGATAGCCCTCGGTGTAGGTCCTTGCCATTTTCTCGATCTCATCCTCACTCATGGCATTTAAAAACTCTGCCATGGAAAGCTCATTTTCTCCCACATGGATACCATAGCGGTACAGATAGGTGGTGTCATTAAGGTCCGCATTTTTAAGGATATCCCCCACGACTCCCGTGGCTGGCCGCACCTGGGATACCACCGCCATGTTACAAAAATCATCCATGTAATCATAGTAAAAACTGCGGAAGGCATCCAGGGCCCCCTCATAGGCACCCCGGGGATCAGCCTCACTGTCAGCCGAATAACAGCAGTAGATCTGCACGAAAAGCTCCGCAAAAATGGTGATCATATCCTCATTCTTCTCAGCCGCCCAGATGCGAAGGCTTTGCATGTCTGCAAAAAGAGCTGCCAGAAGTCTGCCGTCGTCACCCAGCTTTTCTACTGCATATTTTGGGCACAAAAAACTGTTGTCGTAGTTTTTCGGATCCTCGAAATAAAAGAGCCTATCCTGCCATTTTTCGTATTCTGTCCTTGTCAGGACGCCCCTTTCTTTTATCTCATCATAATAAGCGAAGGCATCCATGATAAAATGGGCCATATCACGAAATGCGCCGACCAGATCTCCTGTCAGCACATTCTCATTTTCTATCTCTGCTATCCTGTCTCGTATCAGTATAAATCTCTCTTCCATTGTAACCTCTCTAACTAAGATCCTTCGGGCTTTGCCC
>JAILEN010000008.1 GCA_024687655.1 Lachnospiraceae bacterium
ATGGGATTTTTTGACATGTCAACCGGTGGCAACATGGGTTTTGCCAGCGTAAAAAACACACAAAACTTTACAGATGATGATCTTTATGACAAGCTTTCCGGTATCACCGTCAGTTTCGGCACACCGATAATGGGAGACATCTATGGTACGCCTGCAGTAATGTATAAGAATGTCACAAGCCAGTTTGATATATTCTGCAGGGTTCATAAAAAGAATGTCATCATGGGTAAGATAGGGGCTGACGGCGTAAGCAGCGCTTTAACTGCAGCTAAAATGGAAAAGAGCCTGCTCTTGGATCACAAGGATGAGGGTTCATCCAACGCAGACCGTGCCGTAGATGAACTTTTGGAGGTAATAAAAAAACTTGAGGCAGGTGAGGAGGTTACCGAGTCTACTGCTTCACAGCCTGCAGCAACATCTACCGGTGAGGCCATCTCGCTGTATATGCAGCAAAAGGCCATATCCATAAAGCCGAAATTCGATATTTTTGATGACAACCAGACTGCCGTATACCATGTGGAAGGAGACCTTGCACGCCACAGTTTCTCCATTCAGAGGAATGGGCAGGAGGTTCTCAAACTGAAAAAGAAGTTTGTTGCCATCATGTCGGAGTTTACCATTCTGCAGGATGGGAGCGAAATCGCAAAGATCAAAAAGAAGTTTAAGCTTACAAACCCCGAACTCAACGGTCAGATAAACGGCCAGGAGCTTCATATAGCAGGCGACATCATGGGTTACGACTTTGATATCCAGGTGGGCGGCAGGACCATAGGTCATGTAGACACAGCCCAGACGATCTGGCAGGATTGCTACCGTATAGCGATCCTTGATGAAAGCATGAAGGATATTGTTATTGCTCTGGCGATAATCTGTGACAACGTACAGGATCAGGAGAATGATGACTAAAGCACTTTTATGCACGCCGGCGGGAGCTTTTGACCCCGATCCACATCACAACAGCTCCCACGGCTGACAGGGCAACCGTCACCTCCATCATCACGTTTACTCCCATCTGGTCAATAATGCGCCCGCCTATGGCTGAGGCCACCACATTTCCTATTGTCACCGCCATTGTAAAAAGCGCCTGTCCTTTGGCAGTATCCTCCAGTTCGACAATGTCTGAGATAAAATACACCGATGCAACGGTTAATACCGGATACGCAAACACCTGAAACAGCTGGGCCAGATAAAATCCCATCACATTCGGTGCCAGAAGGGCCGCCACCGCTTTGATGGTAAAAGCGATTCCGCTTATGACGATCCATTTTCCGGAATCAAATATCCTCAGCATCTTTGAAAACAGGAACATCGTAGGAATCTCCAAAAAAGCAGCTATGGCAAGTGCTATACCCATAGATGAACTGTCGCCGCCTTTTTGTACCGTTATCTGATAAATAAAATTATTCAGCAGACAATGTCCGGCATAAATAAAAACGGCCGCAACTATAACTATTAAGAACGAGGGATACCTTTTTATAAAGCTTCCTCTTTTTGTGATGCCGGCGGTAACAGTGGGCTTTTTGAAAGGAAATGCCAAAAGGGCGATCCCCATCAGAACATATATCGCTATCGCTGCCCATGGGACGGGTCCGCTCCCATACACCGCGACTGCTTTTCCGGCAACGATTGACAAAACGGCAAACGTAATCGAACCCGTCCCTCTGGCCACACCAAAGTTCACTCTTTTACCATTTTGCTCTGACATGATCCCCAGCGAATTACACAGGGGATTCATACTCTGTAAAAGCATCAGCGAAACAGCATAAAAAACAACCATGGCCATGGGCAAACGACTGGATGTGACTATTATGCATACAGACGATATCATAAATGCCCCTATTACAACCATCAGTATAATCTTTACAGACGGGCTCTGAGGCTTGTCGGCATAAGCTCCTATGACAGGTTGAAAAATGGAGGCAAAAAGAGCCGCCACCGCCATCATTATCCCTATACTCGTGTTTGAAAACCCACGATCAAGAAGATACATACTGGCAAAGCTGGAAATCACGGCATAGTTTGCCCAGTACAGCCCCATTATCAGAGCATATCTGCCTGTAAGATTCTCTCCATCCCTCATATATTAAAACCACCTGTACCGTATTTCTCCAGATCCACCCTGCCGGCTATGACTTCTATCCCCTCGGCCTCCAAAAGCTTCGCCTGCTTTCCCGGACCGCCGAAGGCAAATTCCCCGGCCAGCTCACCCTTTGCGTTCACCACACGGTAGCATGGGATGTTGTCGGGATCGGGGTTTTTGTGCAAGGCATTCCCCACAGCCCTTGCCATCTTTTTATCGCCCGCCATCTCTGCCACCTGGCCGTATGTCGCCACGTGACCATATGGTATCCGCTTTACCGCCTCATATATCCTCTTTGACGGACTGTCGGATATCAGCTCATAACTCTCCGCTATCATCATCCTGATATCCTTATCCGGGATGCTCCCATCTAAAATAATACTGTTCCAGTGCTCCTTGTTCTGGTGGTATCCCGGGATGACTGACTTATAAATGTCTCGCCAGAAAAATGCCTTGTCCGGATCCACCTTCACATTGAGGTTCATGTATCCGTCCTTTTCATAAGTCCATAAAAAGGCCTTCTTGTTTCCCTTATATCTGACCAGCTGCCAGTTTTCATCATGGAATGGCGCATCCTGATATGTGTCCGGAAAGGACAGCCCGTATTCCAATGCCTGTTCTCTTGTTTTCATGCATCAATTCACCCGTTTTCATCAGCTTTTTATCACATTTCCAATAGTTTACTCGATTTTCAGACCGATTTGAAGCAGGAATTTGTGTATTTTGTTTTCCTATGGTAAAATGCCTATGTAGTTTTATTTTAAAGCAATGAGAGGAGTTTTTGCCATGGGGATCGATACTATGGAAAATGTAGTAACTCTTCTGGCAGTCATCATAGGCCTGATGTACACGCTGTTTCAGTATATCAAAACGCCAAAACGGGGCTGGATGTTCCTTTCCGTTTTCTTTCTGACCCACCTCCTCAGCGACTATTACTGGACCACCTATACCCTGGTTATGGGCGACAACCCTGCAGTATCGGCCATGATGGCTTATTTCGGCTGGAATGTAGGATATCTTTTTCTGCTGCTTTTAGCCATTGACATGCGGCCCGACAACACACGAGGTTTCATCCATCCGGTGATGTTCATACCCATTCCCCTGGGCATTGCACAGTTTTTCCTGTACATCCAATTTGGTGGCATTTTCAATAACCTTTGGGAAGGCATCCTGGCCACCTCCACTGCGGTAGTGAGCCTCCAGGTCATCGCCCGGTATTCCAAGACAAAAAGTTCCGGTGCCCCCTTTCCCACATTACATCTGGCACTTTTATTATTCATCATAACCGAATACGGTATGTGGACCGCCTCCTGCTTTTCCTGGCCCAGCCCGGCTCTTAACCCTTATATATACTTCTCCCTGGGTAACTCCGTTGTAGTTGCCTTTCTCGGATGGGCTGCCAATAAAACCTATAAGTCAGACGGAACATCCGTGCCCGAGGGAAGTCCCCAGGAGACACGGTTTACGGTTCTTTTACAGGCCACGGTTTCCATCATCATTTTCTTCGGCAGCATCGCCGGCTACTATATCGGACTGAAAATGAAGGAGGCCATTCCCACCGAGGGTTCCGTTGCGGATTCCTATGAAAAGATCGCCATCACTCTTTTTGTCATTTCTGTTTTCCTGGTGGCTTTCATCCTCATGATCATCCTTATGACTGCCCTGAGCTACAGGTCCATCGACAGCGACATGCCCGTAGAGGCTGCCATCAGGCAGGGACGTTTCAATTTTATCTTTACCATCATAATTACCCTGAGCCTCATGACCACCACGGTGGTCTATACCTCCAGGCTTTTTTATAACGTATCGGTAAACGGCGCCCTCGAGGATGGACAGACCAGGGTATATTCCACTTCAGTGGATCTGGAAAACTATCTGACCGTTGCCACCTCCACCCTTTTGGTTGTATCCGACAGTGTGGAGCTCATGCTGGAAAATGATCAGCCCTCTGACTATATCAGGCACTATATCGAGGATCAGACCACTTACCAGAAAGAGCAGTTTAATGAGGATCTCACCGGCTTCTATGCTTACATCAACGGCGAGTATATGGATGGTATCGGATGGGTTCCCCCTGCCGGCTATGATGCTACCCAGCGTGACTGGTATCGAGCCGCAGTGGATGCAAATGGCGAGATCACCATAGTCCCACCCTATGTGGATGCCCAGTCTCATGAGATTGTCATTACCATCTGTAAGCTTTTAAATGACGGAGGCCGGCCCGGAGATTATAACAACCGGTATGTGGTGGCGCTGGACCTCATCGTCAATCATATCCAGGATATCATCCAGGGAGTCAGCATCGGCGGCAAGGGTTATGCCATGGTAGTAGACCAAAACGGACTGGTGGTAGCTCACCACGAGCCTGAGCTCAACGGTCAAAACGCCACGGACCTCTATGGCTCCGGCTTCATGGATGCAGTGATGTCAAATCAGGGTAGCTCATCAGAAGCATCTTTAGGCGGCGAAGACTATACCATTTTTGTAGAACCGGTAATGGATCAGTGGTATGTGGTGATAGCCATCAGCAACAGACAGCTTCTGGCTGAAACCTACCACCAGCTTGGAGTGAACATTGTGGTTTCCCTCATCATATTCATCCTGATATCCTTCTTCTATTTCCTGGGTTATAAGAACGAGCAGCTCAATGCCCAGAAGATGGAGGACATGAGAGCCGCCGGTTTAAAGCAGACCTTTGAGGCCGAATCTCTAAAGCAAAAGGAAGCCGCTGCAGATGAGGCCAACAAGGCAAAGAGCCAGTTTTTGGCCCAGATGTCCCATGAGATCCGTACTCCCATCAATGCCGTCTTGGGCATGAACGAGATGATACTGAGACTGTCCCGGGATGAAGAGATCCTGGAATATGCGGAAAATATTGACTCTGCCGGCAACACCCTGCTGGCCCTCATCAACAGCATCTTGGACTTCTCCAAGATAGAGGACCGCAAGATGGACATCATCCCTGTGGACTATGATACCTCTTCCCTTATCAGGGATCTGGTGAATTCCATCGCGCAAAGAGCCGAGGCCAAGGACCTGCAGCTTCGTCTTAATATAGATGAGACCCTGCCCAGGAGACTTCACGGTGATGACGTGCGCATCACCCAGGTGATCATGAACCTTTTGACCAACGCAGTCAAATATACTGACAAGGGCACCATCACCCTTACCATAAAAAAGGATATCTCCGATGAAGAGCGGATAAGACTCTACGTAGGAGTACAGGATACGGGTATTGGCATCCGTCCCGAGGATATCGACAGGTTGTCCCTGTCCTTTGAGCGGCTGGATCAGCTCAAAAATCGCAACATCGAGGGCACCGGTCTTGGCATGTCCATAGTATCCAGCCTTTTAGGCATGATGGGCAGCCACATCAACGTGGAGAGTACCTATGGCCAGGGCTCCCTCTTCTATTTCACTTTAGACCAGGGTATAGTGGATCCCACACCCATGGGACAATTTGTCAATTCCATTGATAAGGCTCACCACAGGCGCTCCGAGGATGATCTCATATCTGCCCCCCATGCCTCTGTTCTGGTGGTGGATGACAACAGCCTCAACCTGAAGGTGGCGGAGAATCTGCTGAAGCTTTGCAAGATAGATCCCGATGCGGTGGCATCCGGTAAGGACGCCATAGAAAAGATGGCATCCCACAAATACGACATCGTCTTTTTGGATCACATGATGCCCAAAATGGATGGCATAGAGACCCTTAATGAGCTTAAGAAAAAATCCCTGATCCCACCTGATACCAGGATGGTGGTCCTGACTGCCAACGCGGTTTTGGGCGCCAGGGAAAACTATATTAAAGAAGGCTTTGACGATTATCTTTCCAAGCCTGTGGCGTTGAAGGATATGGTAAAGCTGCTTAAAGAATATCTTCCCCGGAGTGCCTATGACTCATATGCTGATGATGGTACCCTGGAGTTTTCATCTGGTGACACAGACAAAGCAATCGACACCGGCTACGATCTGGAGCTTTTGAAGGATGCAGGACTGGATGTGGAGACCGGGCTGGCATACAGTGCCGATGATGATGGCATATATTATGAGATGCTGAATGACTTTACGGCGGAGTATGACAGCAGGCAAAAGACCATGTGTGAGGACTTTGAGAAAAAAGACTGGACGGAATACCGCATTCTGGCCCATGCACTAAAGAGTAATCTCAAGGCCATAGGTGCGGAAGATGCTGCAAAAAAAGCTTTCGCCCTGGAGAGTGCCGCCGCCAATCTCGATGTGGTGTATCTGGAAGGCAATCATGCCGAAATGATGGAAGAATATAAAAAGACAGTGGATATCATCCGCAACACAAAAGTATAAAAAAGTCATCCCAGACGAAGCCTTTGCTACGCTTGGGATGACATTTTCATTTTATATGACAGATCACTGTATTTCCCTGAGTATATCCACCGTCCTGGTAAGGCCCCGCTTCATATCATAGGCTGCACTCCAGCCCAGCCCACGAAGCTTTGATGCATCCAAAAGCGCCTTTGTGGCTTTGGAATATCCTGCCGCCTCCACGGCATCGGGAAGCTCGAAAACCACCTGCTTACCCGCATACTCTGCGATTATCCCGGCCAGGTCCTTTAAGGTGATATCACTGCCAGGATCGGCGATATTGTACGCCTGTCCCTTTTCTCCCTTCATGAGGCAATACATGATGCCGCTCACCGCATCAGCCACATAGCTGTAGGAATAATTCTGGGTGCCCTCGGACTTTAAAACTATGTCCTCACCGGCCACACCCTTGTGAATGAACTGTGAAATGGCCTTGGTATCCGTAGCTAAAAGTGTGGGACCATAGGTCCGTGACAAACGGGGTATGACAATATCCATATCCTTTGCGCTGATATAGGCCTGACACAGCGCCTCGCCTGCCCGCTTGCTCTCCGGATATCCCGCCCTCATGGTATTGCAGTCGATATACCCGCAATAGCTCTCATCGAAGTAATCCACATCGCCTCGATTTTCTCCATACACCTCCACTGATGAAAGGAATAAAAATCTCTTACAACCATGGTCAGCAGCAAACCCAAGCATATTGTCGGTGCCTATGATGTTGGTAGTGACCGTTCCGATGGGATCCGTGGCGTAAGCCTTAGGATGGGTATTGGATGCAGCGTGGATAACATAATCAAAACGACCCTCTACATCGAGCCCCTTATTTATATCTCCTGCCACAAAAGTAAAGCGCTCATCATCCCAGTAATTGGCAAATCTCTCCTTCGCCTTGGCTTCATTCCTGCCCATGGCAAAGATGCGTATGCCCAACTCCTCATGTGACATCAACACATCTATTAGAAAACTGCCTATGTTGCCCGAAGCTCCACTGATCAAAAATGATGTGTCACGAAGCTTCTCCCATTCCAGCTCCAGCCCGGCAACGTAGCCGACATCCTCTATGTATGATTCGTTTTCCCAAAGTTTTTTCATATGGCACCTCAGTCCTTGAGCCACTTATCCTTGTCTGCCTTCAGATATGACTTGAACATCTCCAGGTCATCCTTGGTGGTAAGCTTGATATTCTTATCAGAACCGGCTGCAAAATAGAGCCTGACCCCCAGCTGCACCATCATGGTGTTAGTGTAGTTGGATCCCGCTATACCGATATTTTTCTCATAAGCCTCATGATACTTCTCATCCACCAGGTCAAAACGGTATGCCTGAGGTGTGGATACCCGGCGAAGTGTCTCACGGGGAATATACTCTACAGTAGTGTCCTCATCGTCCTCGGCCACCTTGAAGATCTGCTCGTTATAGGGCATGGATGTGACGGCATTGCCGTGCTTTTTTGCCTTGATGATAACATCAGAAAGCACTGTCTCGTCCACCATGGGGCGGATACCGTCGTGGATGATGATGATATCCTCGGGCTTGGCAACACCCTCCAGATTGTAGATGCCCTTGGCAATGGAACCCTGGGCAGAATCACCTCCGCCTATGACCCACTTGAGCTTTGTGATATTAAACTGCTTGGCATAGGCCCAAAGCATATCATGCCATCCGTCTATACATACCACCTCAATAGCGTCCACCTCGGGATGCTTCTGAAAGCTCTCCAATGTATAAATGATGACAGGCTTATCATACACATTGATAAACTGCTTGGGAATATCCTGATGCATCCGGCTTCCCACTCCTCCGGCAACGATAACTGCAATGTTACTCATCTTAACCCTCCTGTAGTCATGCTGTAACTTCTTCCAAATACTCTACCAGATATTTGGCGCTCTTTCCGTCACATTTTTGCAGATAATCATCCGCGAACTTCTTCTCGACGGCGATATCATAGCTGTCTATATGCTCCAGAGCCTCCATAAGCTCCGTGGTGCTCTCCACCCGGATATCCCTGAGGATCTCCGAGGGATTGAAATATGTCTCATGTGTATTGTAATAGGATTCGTAGTCCGGAGTCCAAAGGATGAGTGGCTTGCCGATGGCTGCTGCCGTAAGACCCTCTGTACAATAGTCCGTCACCACTATATCCGCTGCCACAAGCTCCTCTATGCGGCTGATGGCACGAAGCTTCTTTGCAGGCTCCTGTTCCTTTTTGTCCTGCTGCTCATTCTCATCCAGGTCACCGCCCTCCATCATCTGCTCCTGCTCCTCACGACGTCTGGGAAGCTCGGTTACCAGATTCACCGCATAGCCCTGGAAATACTGGGGCAGAGCAAAGGGCGCCATGCCGTTATCGTTACAGTCGATGAGGCACACATATTCCCTGGCGAATCTCTCGTGCATACGGGTAAGGGCATCTGTGAGCACCCCCTCCATACCCGGCCGGTTCTCCCAAAGGATCAAAATGATCTTCTTCTGCTCTAAGGTAGGGATCAGTGCGCTGATACCCTCAAGGGCCTTGTCACGCTTACCGAAAAGCAGGTCGGTCTGCAGATTGCCACAGTGTATCATGCTGCCTCCCGGCTTGAGCTCATAGTTTTTACGATACTTGTCGTCCAGATCCTTGGCAGTGGACATGATGCCGTCGTAACGTGTATGGATGGGAAACTCCCTGGACTCCGTGATGAAAAATCTGGCCCTGGCTGCCTTGGTGTTGTTCCACATGGGATATACGGGCAGCACCTCGGGACAAACCTGATATACCAGGGTCTCGTCTCTCAGATCTATCATGCGCAGTACATAGGGCTCGCCGGCACATAGGATGACACCGGATGTAGCCAGGTCCGAAACATATGCGCCGATGTTATCTATGTCGATATCTATATCATCTACTGTTGTAAAGCCCTTCTTCTTAAGAGCCTTTTTAACTGATGCAAAAAGGATGGGGACATTGTGCTCGTCCACCATCAGAGCGATCTTCTTTTTATCGACAGGCTGCCTGGAAGCGCACTCATAGGCCCTCCTGGCCTTGTCCTTGAGCTTGAGATAATATGCTATATCGCTCTCATAGCGGCTGTAACGCTCTGCAGATGAAGGAATATCATGATAATCTCCCGTAAGGGGCTGGGGCCTCTTATAAGGCAGGATATCCTCTCCGAAGAACTGCTCTATGATACGCTCCGTGGCATGGCCGTCGCAGGCGCTCATGAACTTTTCACGGAAGGCATGTACCTTTTCCTTGTCAAAACGCTCATCCACATGGAGGATGTAGTCCACCATCTCGTTGTTGGTATAGCAGATGGGACCGGGAGCATACTCCTCAAAGCTGTAATAAAAGCCACGCCAGTCAAAATAGTTGTCCAGGTCGTACACAAACGAGATCAGCGGTCTCTCAAAAAGGGAGTACTCAAATATCAGCGACGAGTAATCCGAGATACAGATATCCGCCACACAAAGTAGCGTGTCTATCTCCATATTGGTCAGGTCAAAAGCAAAGTCCCTGTATGCCGGCTCGATGTTGGGCAGATCCCTGGAATAAGGATGGTACTTGTACACCAGCACATAGTCCTCATGGAAGTTCTCGTAAAACATGGACAGGTTCAGCATGTTGGGAGTAGTGCCCGCCCTGACTCTGCCACGGAAAGTAGGTGCGTAGAGGATGACCTTTTTCCCCTTGGCCTGGGGCACCTTGCTGTAAAAATTCACATAAGCCTGCTTGATAAAGTCCTCCTGATAGAAAACGTCGGAACGGCTGACACCGATACCTCTGACGGACTCGGGGTGCTTCTCCGCACCGATGGACTGCACATAAGCCCACTCCACCTCAGGAGATGAAGTGGTCAGGATGTCATAATCAGGATGCAGTGGATACTTTCTTATGACCTTTTCCGAATCACCGAAGATCTTGCCAGCGGTACCCAGACCGAATCTCTTAAATGCTCCACAGCCATGCCAGGTGTTTAGAAAATGCTGACCACGTCTCTTTTTCATCTGTCCGAAAAGATCCGAGCTGTCATTGGCGATGATATACTTCGCTGTAGCTGCATCCTTCACAAAGTCCAGCTGTCTGGCAAACTCCTCCCATTTTTTCACCTTGCCGATAAGCTGAAAATGGCAGTGTATATCCAGCTCGTAATTTCTGACCAGCATGTTGAAAAGCTCTGTAAAGCTATTGGAAACTCCGGCGGAGGCCGTCTCAAAGAAAATAACCTTGTCCCGCTGGATAGGGCGTCTGGAATTGAAGATCCATACCCAGCGAACTATTACCTTGAGTCTGAAGAACTTTTTTAACTTTGTCTGTAGCTTTTTATATCTCCATCTGATGCCGTGACCCAGCCAGGCCCAGAACGATTTTGGTGTCTGTGTTTTTGCTAAACTCATACAAAAATGGCTCCCGTTTATTTGCTTTAAGCGCTTTTCTAATTTTACTATAACGCGGCGGATTTTTCCACCAAAAAAGTCCCGCCAGTAAAAACTGACGGGACCACTGTGTTAACACAGCTTCATTCGAATTTCCTTGGTAATGATGTCCGTGTAGCTAAAGGATAAGAGCTGCGCCGGAGACTCATCGGACTCGTCGTTCACCAGGATGGTGAATACGCTGGGGTAGGCTTCCTGGATAACTCCCTTTTGGATGTCAACCTTGTTGCGCCCGCGATCGAGCTGGATCACGACTTCGCTCCCACATTGCTGCTGGACCGAAGCCCGTACCTTATCGAAATCTGAATGTTCCATGATGCTTTTACCTCCTACTCGTCCCGAGGTCAGGTAAGACACATAACGATCCACGACACGCAAAGGCGCGTATCAAACTCATCCGCATCTTATCTCTTGAGGGAACCTCGCAAGCAGGATTATACCATGTTTTCCCTTATATGTCAAAAAATATTTTGGCGATTTAACGCGTTAAAGCGGCACGCATCCTATTGCGCCGCCAGATGATCCACAAACTGCTGAGCCACTCTTCCTGAAAGTCCTCCGCGTCGCAGGGCCCATTTGTCCGCCTCGGCTATAAGCTCCTCCCGGGACAGGGTGATGTTTTCATACTTTGCCGCCAGGGAAGTGACTATGTCATAAAATGTCTGGCGCTCCGGCCTGAAATACGCAATGCTGACGCCAAATCTGCCTGACAGAGACAGCCGCTCCGCCACGGTATCGCTGCGATGGATGTCATCCTCATCGTGATCCCTGTCCGAGAAGGTCTCCTTTAAAAGATGCCTGCGGTTTGAGGTGGCATA
>JAILEN010000060.1 GCA_024687655.1 Lachnospiraceae bacterium
CATTGTCGCATATATTACAACGAACTTTGATCTTGGTATGATTGTTCAAATATGGTTCAAGAGGGGTAATTGAAGAATTCTTCAGTTTTAACTCATTTACAAACTCATCATTAGTTTTTGCTTTAGCCATATGGTGATTCCCAATATTCCTTTTGAAAGAGTGTTCTACACTTGTATTTTAGCATATAACAGATTGGGGTGGGATAATTATGGTCCATAAATGGTTCGTATCCAGAGTCTGGTTTAGTCTCCTTTCTTAAAATTGTTACTACGAATATGGCATCATATGATTGAATCCTTGTGGCATATACAATGTATACCATATCCATCTTGCATGTAAAAAGGGCCATCAGTGATGACCCTTATGTTTATGTGTCATATTCAGTTTATATGATCCGACGCCTGACTGCTATAGATCATTGACCTAAATTGTTCATTTTTTACATGATGATCAATACTTTAATATCTGGCCTTCTCTTATCTTGTCTCTGTCTGCTATGTTATTGACCTTTACAAGATAGTCTACCGTTGTGTTCAGTCTTCTTGCTATAGCACCAAGGGTATCTCCCTTTTTCACTGTGTATACAGCTCCTGTTTCCATTGGTTTGATATTCACATTAGCTGATGCATTAGCTCCAAAATATCCGTTTAGATATAATGGGCCATACCATGGGATCTTAGGATCAGTCTTTACATTCCTGCCAGGAATAGTCGCTTTGTAATTCTTTCCCTGATAGGTATAGTTGAATACAAGCGTGATCTTCGGATTATCCTGCAGGGTCTTCATGATGTCATACGGAAGTGCAGTACCCTTATCCCAGAGAACAGTCTGCTCTCCGCCACGAGATATTGCTGTAGCAAGCTTTGCACAGAGTTCATCGAGATAATCATAAGGATTTTCATCCTTGGGTTTACTGTCTGATGATCCACTATCGGAATGGTCATCATCTCCCGAAGGCGCGGGGGAAGGTGAGGGACCGGGACCCGGGGCGGGACCACCGCCGCCCGATGCATCCGGAATGGTAATCTCTGCCGGAGTTGATGCATAATCTGTTTCCGTATTTCCGTTTGTCTTCTCTGCAAGGATATATACTTTCCATGATGTATCATAGTCATCCGGTAATGTAAATGTACCGCTTGAACCGGATGTATTCAACGCGCCATAGTATTTTAATACCGCTCCGTTGGCATTCCAGGCTCCGTCCGAAATGAATACCGATATTCTGTCATAACTTCCCGATGCTGTGAAAGGAACAGTTATCGTAGATCCCGATCGCGTTACGGTACCGCTTGATGCTGTAAGACTATCAGATGCTACAGTCAGCTTCCAGTTTTCTGTTGAATGATCTCCCGGTTTGCTAAGGGTACCTGCGGCTCCTGATGATTTGATGCCTGCGGCATCAGATGTGAAGATGATGGATGAAAGATTTAAATTAAAAGCGGGCCGAATGCCGATCCCAGCGAAGCCATCGAAGTTGACAGGGCCGCCAAAGTCGAACACGTCACCGTAGCCATTGACGAACGCGGCATAGTTAACAGCGTCGCCCGGCGAGCGCAGCCACCAAGATGATTTTGCCAAGCCCGGATTTGCAGGATCAGCCTTGCGAAGGTCTGAATTCATCAAATTGGCTTCCGCCACAGATAACGGCCACATAACTGCATCGGATACATCGGATCCACTTATCTTATTATCATCGTAAGGAGGAGTTCCGGTTATACCTTGATTTCCGCTTCCGCCTTCAAGTGTCCTTGTGGCAACAGCAGCTTCTTCTTCTGTCGAAAGCCTGCCTGCAAGGGTTATAATCACCGACTGAAGATTGCTTCCGGAGTAATTATTGCTATACGGAGAAGATGAGTCAAAAAAACCATGCTCCATATTACCCGATGCAATTAGTGTCAGTGTTCCGGATGAACTTGCTACACCGGTGCCTCCATAACCAATAACCCGCCAGGTGTCCGAACTGCTGTCATAGTGAACTGTAGCCGCGCTTGAAGTATTTACATTATCCTCAAGTGCAGATGCACCAAGCTGGATATTTTTCCCTGTTCCCGCAGCAAGAACTGTCTCTGACAGTTGTGGGATGGTCGTTACGCATGTCGCAACAGACAGCATCGCACTTAAGAAAAGCGCTATCCCCTTCTTGATCTTACCTCTCATTTCCGTTATCCTCCCTTTATATATCAGTTCAAGATGAACTTTTTTCAAGAATATTGTAATACAAAAATATTTTTTTTAGCTTTATTGCACGAAATGCAGAAATTCGAGCACGAGATGCAGACCACGTAAAAAATTAAAGTGGATTTTTGTACATTATCAACAATCAAGGGGCGGTTACACATCCATTCTCCCATTCTTTGACCTGCATCCTTACCATAAAAATGCATGGAAAAAATATGAAAATAAGATATTAAAAATATTTTTTGAACCGAATTTTGATGGTAATGTTGTAGCATGAGAAGAAAGAGACCTTAACGGCTAAGTGCCCTGCGAGGTCTCTTTTCTAATTTGATCAAAAAGGAGGTTGGGATGTGGATGAACAGATAATGAGATTCAGAAAAGAGCATGACTGCAGATACTGTCTTTATTATATGAAGATTTGCAAAGCGGTAATGTACTGTGTATTT
>JAILEN010000138.1 GCA_024687655.1 Lachnospiraceae bacterium
CTAGTACAGCGTCTTTTAATTAACTAGACCAAATCGCTTGTCTATGCACTGTATAGCACACGCACCAAAGCCTCGGCGTAGCCCGCTACGCCTACGTTTTGGCTCGGCACTCTACAGCACATATCCTTCGCGATTGGTCCAGTTACTTAAAACCCGATGTACTAGTTTCAAATGACGGAGCCGTATGATCTGACACCCTTGAACCAGCCAATACAGTAAAACCTCCGGCACTAACAAATCCCTTAGCCGAAGCTCCCACGCCTCTTATATCATCTCTATCACATCCGCTAATTTCCGTCCGTGGAATCTTTATTGCCTTTCCATTCCAGTTTGATAGCTCCGCCGTGGTTAGACTTTCTGCAGAGCCATTTACAAGAAATAACTCTATTGATTTCCCGTACATAACTTCTCCTCCGTATCCATTCACCTCAAAACATCATCACTTTCTATGATATCAATCAACTCCAGATCCGCCGGTAGCCACTTTACTGATCTGAGAGCATTCCATATAATATCTCATTGACTTAGTATCTGTTCTGATTGCTTCAATATCTGTCATCATATCGCCCACAATCCCTTTCCACAGACCACTTTTAAAGTATAACACATACCGACACAAAATGCTTTCTTTACTGTCCAAAAAATCACTATAGGGTATCTCCCTTAATCCTTGGCTATTTTGCCCCAGCAATCTGGAATTTACTCTTGTACACAGGCAAAAAAATGCCTTTAGGAGGTTCATTATGGCACTAAATACAGCAGAGATAGGAAAAAGGATTGCAAAAATAAGAAAGGCTCGCCATTATACACAAGACGAGCTTGACGAGATCATTGATATCCTAAATGGATATGATGCTGATAAAATGGCGATCCTTCAAAGATATATGAGATTGTTCGTTGAGATATCTGATTTTGAGTGAGTCAGGTTTTTAAAAAGAGGCTGCCCCTCTTTGGATAGCATATTTCAGTTCGGGATCTATGTCCTGCGCACTCATAAGTCTGTTTGTATCAAACAGCTCAAGCGCAAATTCTTTTGTCATAGGAATTTGGACGTCAAGTGGGATACGGTTTTCACGGGTATAATCTGTATCGATAAGCGGTTCGTTATCTGAAGAAAGTGTCAGATTAACGGGATATTCAACGCAGATATTGTCGGTAAGATATATGGTTCCTCCGTTATTCTGATTGACTCCTGCGCTTGCTGTAATACCCATCAGTGTCACTCCCGGACAGTCCCCCATGAATTTTGCCATGCCGTCGCCCGCACTAAGGCATTTGGCGTTCACCAGTACGGTAACAGGAAGGTCTATGTACCTTCCGTCGGGAAAATATAACTGTTGTCAACCGCATGGTATCCTTTTTCATCCTCATATCCAAAGGAACAAAGGGGCAGCTTTTCTTTTGTAAAAAGTGAAGCCAGCGCCCCTGCCACGTAATCCGAGCCCCCGTAGTTATTTCTTAAATCGATAACAAGACGTTTCATCCCCTGATCTTCAAGGTCCCTGATAATGCCCGCATAATATTCCGTCAGCTCCGGATAATAACCTTTTCTGAGCGCCGCCTTCATATCCAGGAAATCGTCATATTGCTCCGCTAATACCAGAAAATATCCGCATTCATCATCCAGCATACAGGAATAAAAATTCTCCTTAATAATATTTCTGTTCAGCAGAGCTCTATACGCCCAGGCCAGACGGTTTGAATAACTATCATGCTTCTTAAGCTCCGCTTCCTTCTGCGCACCGTCATCATCAAGGAATGTGACCTTTATACTGTCACCTCCCCTGCCTGCAAGCAAAAGCGGACGCAGCATGTCCTCATTGCTTTTTACAGGAAACTCTATACCGGGGTAAATATATTCGGTATTCTCTATCGCTTCGTCTATTTCCATTCCGTCCCAGGATAGGATCCTTGTCCCGTCATGAATACCAAGTTTATTCAGGCCGAAGATTCCCGGCTCATCACAGATCCGGCCGGTATCCGGCTCAACACAAACAGCTATGACGCTGCCGTCATCAAGCCTTATCATCGACAGACCATAATCGTTTCCCGCAAGTTCTTCACAGACTGAATCCTCAAGCTCATCCGAAAACTCTGCATAGACATGCTCATCATAAAATCTGTAGGTAACTTCGGTTAATATCTCTGCATAAGCAACCTCATCATTGTTCTTTTCAGCCTCCATAACCTCCGGCAGATAATCATTCATCAAAGCATCATAATCGATCTTTTTCCAACTGCTGAGACAATACTCCTTTGACAGAGTGTTTAACATCTTTTTGAATCCTTCAGTGTAACTGTACCTTGTATAATCGTGCGCAACCAAATTGATAGAATTTATCAGAAAGCATAAGCATAACGTAAGTACCGCCAGCGATGATACCACGGATTTTAAAGCAGTCAGCTTCCCGGACTTTCCTGGCAAAAGATATATAAGCGGCAGCAACGCCTCCAGATACAGATATCTGTTATTACGGAACAAAAGTGTTCCTGAAACTCCAACATGTATAGCTGCCACTATAGCCGGCAGAACGCAAAGCATCCTTATAACAGCATATTTTTCCTTTTTTACAAATATCGGGCACAGTATAGCCAGGATAATGATATATAACAGTATCCCTATGGACAAAATGCCGTTTGGCGTTTTCATTGCCAGATAAAACAGATACAAAACAGATACTCCCTCCCTACTTTAGCATCATTCAATTAATCAACATCATTCCGACAAATTTGAAGGTATCGATGTCTTATCTTATAGAAAGAGCTCGACAAACCATAGATTTCGTAATTTCCATTATAAAAAAAACACCTACTCCATCTGCTCCAATCATTTTCTATTTCTACATCTTACAAACCATAATGAATTCTTCTTCATTTTCATCTATGATTTCAAAGCCCACCTTCTTATACATCCGAACCGCATAATTTGCTTTCTGTACTGCAAGAGAGCCCTGCTTATATCCTTTATCCTTAAGCAGTGCCAGCATCTCTTTCATCAGATCAGTTCCTATACCCTTTCCCCGGTATTCTTTATACAGCGATATCGCAAATGAAGGCGTGTCATCATCCACATGACCATAGTCATTCATTATCCGCGTCCATACTGCCCCAATCACTTTATCTGAATCCTCTGCAACCAGGCAATGATCCGCCCTGCCCTCACCGAAATCCTCATAATACAATTTCAGTTCAGGCTGTTCAACGATCTTTCGCTCCGGAGGATCCACTCCCTCCGGGATAAAAATTGCTTCATAAAGGAAATCTCGTAATAGTCCTGTTTCGTCTTTTCTCAGCTCACGAATTAACATCATTAAACCCCTTAATCCTACCTTACTAAAAACCCTTTTCTCCAAGGCTCATCCTGATCTATTTGCCAGCCACCTTATCGTAACTCCCGTCGTTTTTCAGCCTTAGCATAAGATCCGCTTTCTTTGAATGCTCCATGCAAATCCTGGCATTGTACATATCACTGTAATCTACAAATTCAGCTGCGCTTTCAGCAGGGTGCCCGCTTGCAATACGCCTCGAAACAAGCCTTTCACGAAGCATATCCTCCTCAGCCATTATGGTAATAGTATAGTCTGCATAAGATGAAAGTGTATCCCATCTGCCAATATCAAGCAGAAGATAATTCCCCTCGAGGATCACAATATTTTTATTGACCAAAATGGCATCTTCCACTGGATTATGCAAAAGTCTGTCATAGACAGGCCATCCACACTCTGCCTCAGTTAATACCTTTTTTATGGCGCCTTCAAGCTTCTCAAAGTCAAAGGTCTCATACGCTCCTTTGACATCGATCATTGGGATCTCCCGTCCATCCCTTATCATTGTATGCGACAAAAGATATTCCTGTCTCCTGTGAAAGCCATCCATTCCTATGGCCTGTATATCTTCAAGCGCGTTGTCCTCTGATGACAGGTATTCCAGAAAACCGGCAAGAGTACTCTTCCCGGCACCGGGAGGGGCAGCCAAATAAATAAGCTGCCTCCTTCCACTTTTCCGGTACATATCCGTAAGTTCCTTAAGAAGCGGAATGAATATTTGATCAATATTAGTATCATCATACTTAGCGTCGACAAGTATGCCATTTATGCTTATACTAAAATCCTTCATCCCGCTATTTATCACTCATACTTCCAAAGAACACCATCATGGCTACTCCTGTGATTGCCGCCAGTGTGCATACTATCACCGACGCTGCCGCTCTGCCGATCATCCTCTTACTCATCCCTCAACCCTCCTTTTTAACAAATCGCATCCGCTACCTCACGTATCACCGCATAGCCCACGCTAAGAAAAAAAGTGTCGTGGGTAACAGGGGAAAGCCCTGCTCTTCTCAGAACGGATGTTTATATTATTTTATCATAGGCATGACACTATTTAAATGAGAACCTGGGTTTGAAACAAAAACGGCTGCTTTCTGCTTTAACAGAAAACAGCCGGGGTAGTCCCAGGAACTGATCATATCCCCCATGCATCAATCTTGCCTATGCTGTCATGGAACACGAGATCTGCCATACCCTCCATCTTTGTCTTGGTCTTATTTATTATTACCAGATACTTTCCGTGAAACATATGCGCAAGATTTGCGGCAGAACCCACGGCAAGCGACGTGCCTCCTATTATCAGAAGGTCCGCAAACTGAATCATCCTTACAGAATTCTGATGCGCCTCCTCCGGTAAGAACTCACCGTAAAGCGTAACATCCGGTCGAACCACACCCCCACACTCCGGGCATTTTGGCACCAGATCATTACTGTCAAAAATGAAATCAACACCATATTCTTTATGACAGGAAACACAGTGGTTTTTCCATGTGGTTCCATGGATTTCCTGAACATTTTTACTCCCGGCTTTTTGATGCAGGCCATCAATATTCTGTGTGATCACCCCACATATCCGCCCTTCAGCTTCCCACTGTGCCAGTCTTTTGTGAGCTGCATTTGGTTCTATGCTCCTGGCATCCAGATTCTTCCTGTAATAGTCAAAGAAAACCTCCGGCTCCTTCTTTAAGCAACTATAGCTCAAAAGATACTCAGGCTTATACTTTGAAAACCTCTTGTCAGTCTTGTGATAGAGTCCGTTTTTACTGCGGAAATCCGGGATGCCGCTCTCCGTCGATACCCCTGCACCGCCAAGGAAAACTGCATAGCTCGATTCCGCAAGGATCTCCCCAAAAGCCTCGATTTTTTGCGCCTCTGTCATCCTGCGAAAATAATTCTTCTTTTCCTTATCCGAAGCAAACTCCCATTTCATTTATGTCTATTCTCCATCAGCTCCACTCGCTTCTGCTAGGTGGATAATCCCACCCATCATTAAATGCTTCCTCCGCTGTTATATATTCCTTTTTACCACATACCTCGCAATAATGCCAAAATGGCCTGGTATTCATGCTCTGAAGAAGCTGCTTGTGTTTTTCTTGCTCATCTAATATTGTCTTTTGCATATAAAATCCCCCTTTTCACATAGGAGAGGCTATACAGCCTCCCTCCGTTCTCTGTACTCCGTCTTTATCAGACTGTTTGCTCCGGCGTAATTGCCAATCAGCCGAAGGACAAAATCGTCTCCCCAGAAATCCAGTTCCTGATCATTATCGCATCCATTTCCTCCGCAGATTCAAATGGCCTGTTGCAATGCTTTATTATATTTGTATGTCCGAAATGTGTGTCCGCAATATAGAATACCCTTGTATCCTTTGCTATCTTAAACTATTTCATTTTCGCCGTCATCTTTCCCCATGTCTTTAGTGTTAGTCTGTCAAATCTATCTGTTAAAGACTTAGCCCGTATTCGTGGAAATCAGGCTGCATCGTAACAAATTTTACTATATCAGAGGTAGTCAGTTCATCGGAGCTGTTGAGAAACTCCATGACCTTCTGCAACCTTTCAGGTTTTCTCTTAGCATAGCCTACAATCCCTGCGACAAAACCAAAGTATGAGTTAGGGATAGCATTTAGTTTTTTTACCAATTCTTCCATCCTTGATCCTCTTTAAAATCAATCGTCTCTGTACGTTTTCCCTCATAGTTTTACGATTTCGTTATAGACAAGTCTGTCCTTTTTAGTAATCCAGATCCTTACGGGCACCACTACCTTCTCGTGATCAGTGTTCAGTTCCGAGCAGACCTAGTTCCTCAGCATGCGGTCTCATTCCTTCAATGCATATCTCAGCCACTTCACGCACTTCCATTCCAAGCATCTCACATCCTTTTTTTATTGTGTCACGGTCACATTTTGCAGCAAACTTTTTGTCCTTGAACTTTTTCATAAAGCTCTTTACTTCAAGATCCGTCAGTCCATTGGGACGCATTCGTGCACATGCCTGAATGATCCCGGTAAGCTCATCAACTGTAAACAGACTCTTTTCCATATTTGTAACAGGCTCCACATCACAGACTATTCCGTAGCCGTGACTCAATATCGCACGTACATCTTCATCAGACACGCCTGCTTCAAGCAGCGGTTCCTTTGTATGCTGAAGGTGCTCCTCTGGATATTCCTGATAGTCGTAATCATGCAGATATCCCACACCCATCCAGTGGTCTTCATCCTCGCCAAAGTGCTTTGCCATACCTGCCATCGCATAACACACATTCAAAGAATGCAATATAAGCGACTCCTCCGTCACATGTCCTTCATTTATCTCTTTTGCTTTTTGTAATGTAAGGTCCATCTTTTATTCCTCCCATCCCTTGCATACATCACACCAGCCGATTGCCCCTGAAGCTTTTTCAAGTTCATCCGGCGTAAGCTTTACTGACACAAACTCATTCCCGCCGGCAGGATGCACATATTCGAATCGCTTCATTGAAACATCCAGCCATATCGGAATCCCCTCAGGAACACCAAATGGGCATACACCACCGGGTAAAAAACCTGTCAGTTCCTCCACCTTATCTCTTGGGATCATACTTGGCTTTGTATGAAACTGAGCCTTAAACTTCGAGCTGTTCACACGCCCATCTCCCGCCATAACTATGATCACCGGCTTTTCATCTACTATAAAGGACAGGGTCTTTGCTATTTCTGCTTCCGAGCATCCAACCTGCATGGCCGCATGCTCCACCGTATCTATAGTCTCCGTGTGCTCCGTCAGCCTGTCTCCAAATCCCTTTTCATCCAGCCAGTTTTTAACCATTTCATTTATCATATTCAAATCAGCCTCCCGCTATTTCTCATTTCATCCCACCTCATATCATTAAAATGCATCCGCTACCGCACGTATCACCGCATAGCCCACGCTAAGATAAAAAGTGTCGTGGGTAAAAGGACAAAGCCATGCTCCTCTCAGAACGGATGCCCTTGTATTTTAACATTATCAATATCATTTCTCAACGTAAGTGTTCCGGGAGTCAACCCGAGAATACAAAACGACTGTTTCCTGCTTTAACAGAAAACAGCCGTTTAAAATGACAATGGTATTTAGGAAACTACTTTAATATCTGAAACTGATACCTGCCCTCTTTGCGTTCTGTATCGTCTGGATCATGAGGGGGCCTGGTCCTTTCTAGTTTCCGAAATAATCGATCTTGATACATTTCCTTTTTCAGATACTTCATTTTTTTTCATTTCGCGTTCCTCGATAAGTCTGTGAATTCTATCATCGAGTGCTTCCGGAGTCATGGCAGTCCTCCTTTTATAATATATTTCCTCGACACTATTGTAAACAATAATGTCACATTTGAATATTTTGTGTTTTTATTTCAGGCTAGTATCATAGCCCCTATCCCGAAGCCTACAATCATAATCACGCCAATCACCGCCACAATCTTCGCCAGCTGCCGGGCTTTTTCGCGCGCCTTTTCTCGTGGCATTGAGCTCAATCCCTGCACCTTATATAATAGGACAGAATGTCGGGGATCCTTTGCAAACGCCAGCCACGCTGCAGTCAAAAGCAAAGCTGCTCCAAATATCATCATAAAAATCATTGCTTCCATTATCGGGCATTTCCTTTAAAGTTATTATAAAAACCTTGTCCCACACTTCGGACAAAAATCAAAATCTTCATCTGTCTCGTAGCCGCATTGTCTGCATTTTTTGTATCCGGTCGCAAATCCGTTAGCATACACCCTTGTTAGGTGTGATGGCATTATTTCCACCTGCTCACCTCTGGCAATAGCTTTGCCCACCTCCGGATCAAGCTCATATAATATGCCGCAGCAACTGCTCTGTACATAGTAATGTCTATTCCACTTGAATGTCGGGATAAAGAATAATGACAGCACCATGTATGTCATGAACACACTATATCTTCCATATTTCCCGCAAGCCATACAGGTGATCATTTGATTAAAGTCAAAATCCTTCCTGCCATCTGTGATTCCCATTATGAAAAACATCGCCTACTCCATCGTGTACTGCATC
>JAILEN010000142.1 GCA_024687655.1 Lachnospiraceae bacterium
GATGCAGGTGAGAAGATCATTGAAAAGGTTTTGAACCAGGGTGAGGAGTATCACGCATCAGATGTTGTGATAGCCGGACAAAAATACTATGTTTACTATATGCCTCTTAAGAATTCAGACGGTAGTGTGGTAGGCATGGCCTTTACCGGTAAAAAGCAGGCACCCGTTACAAAGCACATCAACAAGATCACCTTTATCATGATCGCAGTGGCGGTTGTGGGTATGCTCATAATGCTCATTGCAGGAATCTCACTCCTTAAGAGTTCTACCGCAGCCATCAACGACATTGTTAAGGGACTTAAGAAGCTAAGTAAAGGTAATCTGGCATTTTCCATTCCGCAAAAGACTGTTGACCGTACCGATGAGTTGGGAGTTTTATCCGACAGTCTCTTGGATCTCAGAGACAAGCTAAAGGATGTTATTTCCACCACCCTTTCCCTTTCAGGAGAGGTTACAAAGAGCGGTAATGAGCTTTCAGGTACCACTGAGCAGGCCAATGCGGCTTCCAGTCAGGTGACCGAGGCCATCGACGATATCTCAAAGGGCGCAGTCAGCCAGGCTGAGTCGGTTCAGGATTCCGCCAGCAATACCGGTGAGATGGGCGATAATATCGACGGTATCACACTTTCCGTTGACGACCTGTCGGTTGCAGCCAAGGAGATGATGGAGGCCAGCAACCGTACGGTTGCAGCACTGGACAAGGCCCTGGGACAGAACGAGGCGGTCATGGAGGCTATGCAGCAGATCGATTCACAGATCCGTGCTACCAATGATGCGGTTAAGGAGATCGCTGATGCATCCAATGTCATCAATGATATTTCAGGCCAGACCAACCTGCTGGCACTCAATGCTTCCATCGAGGCAGCCCGTGCAGGTGAGGCAGGTAAGGGCTTCGCAGTAGTCGCTACAGAGATCGGATCACTGGCAGACCAGTCAGGTGATGCAGCTGTATCCATCAGGCAGATAGTTGACAATCTGGTTGCCGAGTCAGCACGCAGCGTGGAGATCATCGACAAGCTCAACGAGGGTCTCAGTGCCCAGAACGAGCAGCTGGGGTCTACGAAGAACGATATGGACGGCATGGTTGAAAACGTACACAGTGTGGATGATGCAGCCCGTATGATCCATGAGAAGATCATGCTTCTGAATGAGAGTAAGGAGAGGCTTAACGCCATTATCTCCGATCTGTCCGCAGTATCTCAGGAGAATGCAGCTTCCACCCAGCAGACCAACGCTTCCATGGAGGAGCTCAATGCCACCTTCGCAGTCATCGAAGATGCTGCTACGGACCTTAAGTCCCTTGCCATCAAGCTCAACGATGAGATCAACTTCTTCTCACTTGATGGGGATGATCTTTCCGCCGGTGCCGAGGACTAAGAATCGAATAACCTTTCAGATCTTGCCGCAGGGTCACGTACCCTGCGGCTTTTGATTTATTTGCCATAATGCAGGGGCTGCGCCATGTCATTCTGAGCGTGGTGAAGCTTCTGTCTCTGACAGAAGCTTGAAGAAGTCATCGGAGATGACTTCAACCGCGCGAAGAATCTTAATCATTTGCTTTTACAGGTGTAATGTAGTAAAATCTACTGAGTTAGTTTGTAATATTTTAAGGAGATAATATATGTGCGGAATAGTTGGAATTGTAGGAAAAAGAGCGGCGGCACCCATCCTTTTGGAGGGCCTGTCAAAGCTGGAATATCGCGGCTATGACTCTGCCGGTATTGCAGTACGTGACGGTGATAAGAAGCCTGTGGTGGTCAAGGCCAAGGGGAGGCTTTCGGTCCTGTCGGAGAAAACCGATGGCGGTAAGTCTGTAAAGGGCAGCTGCGGTATAGGTCACACCCGCTGGGCTACCCATGGAGAGCCTTCCGAGATCAATGCCCATCCCCATGTTTCGGATGATGGAAATGTCATCGGCATCCATAACGGTATCATTGAAAATTATCAGGAGCTTAGGGATAAGCTGATCCGCCATGACTATAAGTTTTATTCCGGTACCGACAGTGAGGTGGCGGTAAAACTCATCGACTACTATTATAAGAAGTATCAGATCGGGCCTATCGACGCCATCGCCAAGACCATGGTACGTGTCCGCGGCAGCTATGCCCTGGCAGTGATGTTTGAGGACTATCCCGGAGAGATCTATGTGGCCAGAAAGGATTCACCCCTGGTCATCGGACTGGGAGAGGGTGAGAACTTCCTGGGCTCTGATGTACCCGCCATTTTAAAGTATACGGACCATGTCACCTATATAAATGATATGGAGATGGCACGGCTCACTGCTGACGGGGTGGAGTATTACAACCTGGACGGAGATAAGATCGAAAAGGAAGTGGTACTCATTGACTGGGATGCTGCAGCTGCTGAAAAGGGCGGCTATGAGCATTTCATGATAAAGGAGATCCACGAGCAGCCCGGAGTGATCCGTGATACCATCGGATCAGGTATAAAGGGTGAGCCCGGCAGCAGGACCGTCAATCTGGAAAGCTTCGGACTGACTGCAGAGCAGCTTAAGGGCGTCGATAATATAGTTATCACAGCCTGCGGCTCCGCATATCATGTGGGCATGGTGGCTCAGTATGTCATAGAGGATCTGACCCGGGTGCCGGTGAGAGTGGAGCTGGCATCGGAGTTCAGATACAGACAGCCCATACTCTCAGAAAAGACTCTGGTGGTGGTGATCAGCCAGTCCGGAGAGACGGCAGATTCCCTGGCGGCTCTACGGGAGGCCAGAGATCTGGGATGCCATACCCTGGCTATCGTAAATGTGATGGGCAGCTCCATAGCCCGTGATGCAGACTCGTCATTTTTGACCCTGGCGGGACCGGAGATATCCGTGGCCACCACCAAGGCATATTCTACACAGCTTGTGGCCATGTATCTTTTGGCCATGGCTCTGGGAGAGGCAAAGGGAACTTTGGAGCCGGCGGAGACAGAGGCGCTCATCGCAGAGCTTTTGACCATCCCCGAAAAGATAGAAAAGATACTGTCGGAAAAGGAGCGTATCCAGTGGTTTGCCAGCAAGTTCGCATCAGCCAGGGATGTCTTCTACATTGGCCGGGGCGTAGACTACGCCAGCTGCCTGGAGGGAAGCCTCAAGCTCAAGGAGATATCCTATATCCATTCTGAGGCCTATGCTGCCGGTGAGTTGAAGCATGGTACCATCAGCCTCATCGAGGAGGGTATCCTGGTAATAGGGGTGCTGACCCAGTCGGCTCTGTATGAAAAGACAGTTTCTAATATAGTGGAGGTCAAGTCCCGCGGAGCCTATGTATGCGGGCTCACCACCTACGGAAACTACGATATCGAGGACACCGCTGACTTTACGGTCTTCGTGCCCAAGACGGATGAGCATTTTGCACCGTCCCTTTCCGTAGTCCCCCTCCAGCTCATGGGATATTATATTTCGGTAATGAAGGGCTTGGACGTAGACAAGCCGAGGAATTTGGCGAAGTCGGTAACGGTAGAATAAGAGTCTTCGTCGTTTCACTCCTCAGAATGACAGTATTGCCATTCCCATGTCATCCTGAGCGTGATGAAGCTTCTGTCATAGACATAAGCTTGAAGAAGTCATCGGAGATGACTTCAACCTAGCGAAGGATCTTTATAACCGAAGGGTATTAGTATTAGGAGGAACATTATGAAAAGTGATAACATGAAATCCGGTATGCAGCAGGCACCGGCCAGAAGCCTGCTCAACGCCCTGGGCTACACGCCCGAGGAGATCAGAAAGCCCATGGTGGGTATAGTAAGCTCCTTCAATGAGATCGTCCCCGGCCACATGAACATCGACAAGATTGTGGACGCCGTAAAGCTGGGCGTAGCCGAGGCAGGTGGCACCCCGGTGGTGTTCCCGGCCATCGCAGTCTGCGACGGCATCGCCATGGGACATGTGGGAATGAAGTATTCCCTGGTGACCAGGGACCTCATTGCGGATTCCACCGAGTGCATGGCCATCGCCCATCAGTTTGACGCCCTGGTCATGGTCCCCAACTGTGATAAAAACGTGCCCGGTCTTTTGATGGCGGCAGCCCGCATCAACGTTCCCACGGTATTTGTCTCCGGCGGACCTATGCTGGCAGGCCACATCCACGGTAAAAAGAGATCCCTGTCCTCCATGTTTGAGGCAGTGGGCGCTCATGCTGCAGGCAAGATGACCGAGGAGGAGGTCACAGAGTACGAGAACAAGGTATGTCCTACCTGCGGTTCCTGCTCCGGTATGTATACAGCCAATTCCATGAACTGTCTCACAGAGGCCCTGGGTATGGGACTCCGGGGCAACGGCACCATCCCCGCAGTCTATTCCGAGAGACTTCGTCTGGCAAAGCGGGCCGGTTATGCGGTAATGGAGCTTTTGGAAAAGAACATCCGTCCCCGTGATATCATGACAAAGGAAGCAATACTTAATGCCCTGACTGTGGATATGGCTCTGGGCTGCTCCACCAACTCCATGCTCCATCTTCCTGCCATTGCCCATGAGGTGGGCTTTGACTTTGATATAGCCTTTGCCAACCCCATTTCCGAAAAAACTCCCAACCTGTGTCATCTGGCACCTGCAGGTCCCACTTATATGGAGGACCTCAACGAGGCAGGGGGTGTATATGCGGTGATGAAGGAACTGGCAGATATCGGACTTTTGAATACGGACTGCATGACAGTCACCGGCAAAACCATCGGCGAGAATATCAAAAATGCAGTGAATTTGGACCCCGAGGTCATCAGACCTGTGGATAATCCATATAGTAAGACCGGCGGACTGGCAGTTTTGAAAGGTAATCTGGCTCCCGATGGCAGTGTGGTGAAGCGCTCCGCCGTAGTTGAGGAGATGATGGTCCATGAGGGCCCGGCCAGAGTGTTTGACTGTGAGGAGGATGCCATCGAAGCCATCAAGGGAGGCAAGATAGTAGAGGGTGACGTGGTGGTCATCCGCTACGAGGGGCCCAAGGGCGGCCCCGGCATGAGAGAGATGCTCAATCCCACCTCTGC
>JAILEN010000155.1 GCA_024687655.1 Lachnospiraceae bacterium
TTCCACAAGATTTGTCCATTTTTTCTTTTGTTTTGTCAGGACAATCCCTAATTTCCATGGTATTATGCACAAGACTTAAATAAAGCGACATAAACAAACCCCCAATATCCCCCCTTTTATAGATAAGAAAGGTGTTCCGGCAAAGCTGTCGGGGCATTTTTTCGTTTTATGGCAAAAGAAAAAAGTCCCGGAGGACTTTCTTCTTTTCTTGATCACGCGGCACTGGTTCTTGCTGCATTTGCTGCGGCTTCTGCAAGCTGGTAGGCCTTACCAAAGCATAGCATCCTAAACTCATCACGCGTCGTCTCCTTTTTGATAAATTTTTATACTTATACTTAGATGAAAGGTCGGTCTTTGCCGATTTTAATTGGGTCTCCCCCACCGCCGGCTGCCTGATCGAGCTCCGCATCATCAAGGATCACTCCCGCATCCTCCACATTCTTCTTTGCTTCGCCGAGGTTTTTTTTGGCTTCCTCGGGTGTTGCGCCTTCCAGCTTTCCTTTAAGCTCATCTGTTAATTTCATGATATTACCTCCTCTGATATAAGGCTGAGACTCCAATTATCTATTAGGTAGATGGTATAGAACGCCCCCTGCCGCCTTATCAAGCTCATCATCATCCAGTATCACTCCGGCGTCCTCCACACTCTTTTTTGCCTCACCCAGGATCTTTTTTGCTTCCTCCTCGGAAGCTGCATTTTCCAGTTTCCCTTTCAGTTCATCTGTTAATTTCACAATTATACCTCCTCTTCTCTATTGATGATCAGATCCTAACCTTATGTTCTGAATCACCAAAATTCCTGTTAAAATGTATTCCGCCTGCAGCCTGATCCAGATCAGCATCGTTAAGCTCGAACTCATCAGCCTTGTTCTCCTCAACCTTCTTTGTCTCTTCTGCCATTTTCTTAACCTTGTCGTCCTTTTCAAACATAGTGGTTCCTCCTTTTAATTTATTTCTTAAATGTTTCAGGGTCATAACCCACAGTGATAACTCCAGCTGATGCAAGATCCAGCTCATCATCACTGAGATACTCCTCAATCTGAACAATATCTCCGGAGAAAAGCTGCTTAGCCAGTCGCTCCTTGTGATCTGACCCTGCCGTAAAATCAGCTTTTTTGAATATGTCCTCCATATCCCTTCCTCCGCTTTCAAACCTCTTTAATACTTTATACGCGTCAAAATCCAAAATGCGACAAAATTTTTTAAATATTATTTTTCATGGCGATCTTTTTACATTTATCCAAAAGCCGCTCCATCTGTTTGGCCACCGCTTTATCATTAGAGGATAAAAGCTCGGCCATCTGTTTGTAGGACAGCTCCATACCATATCTCATGGAGATAAGGCCTCTCTCCTTTTGACTGAGCTGACATAGTATCATATAGGCCCTTTTGGCATCATCATCAATAAATCTCTCCAGCTCCTCATCCGGCCGTGAGAGCTCCATCCCCATATCCAGATAATCCTCCAGTGATACTACTTTGCCGGTCTTGTTCTTTCTGAGATGATCATACAGGGTGTTGGTGGCAATGGTGCAGAGCCAGGTATAGACAGAGGCCTTTTCGGGATCAAATCTGTCATAGGCGCTCAAAGCCTTAAAAAAACTGTCAGAGACTATATCCTCGGTGTTCTCCCGATTCAAAAGCCTCATGTAAACATAGTTATAAAGCTTTTCGTAATACTCGTCAAAGACCTGTTCAAAAGGCTTTCTATCCATATATGACTACCCTTCCCGCCTCTCGACCTGCTGGCGCCTGACAAGCTCGGCAAAGAAACCATCCCTGGCTATCAGATCCTCGTATTTTCCGTCCTCTACTATCCTGCCCCCGTCCAATACAATGATCCTGTCACAGTGCTGGATCGTAGAAAGCCTGTGGGCTATGACTACTCTGGTGCATTTCAGTGAATCCAGTGCATCGGAAACCTGCTTTTGAGTAATATTATCAAGAGCGCTGGTAGCCTCATCAAACATGAGTATCCTGGGCTTGGGAGCAATGGCACGAGCAATCATCAGACGCTGCTTCTGGCCACCGGATATACCCCCTGCACCCTCACCTATGATGGTAAACATGTTCATGGGCATCTGCCGGATGTCATCCGCTATCCCCGCCAGCTCCGCGGCCTCCCAGGCATCGTCCAGGGTAAGCTGTGGCGCCGATATCACGATATTGGAATAGATATCGCCAATGAAAAGGGAGCCGTTTTGCATCACGGTACCGATCTTGGAACGCAGGGACTTCAGATCTATGCTGTTTATGTCACGGCTGTCATAGTACACCGCACCCTTTTGAGGCTTTTCAAAGCCCAGCATGATGCGCATAAGGGTACTCTTGCCGCAGCCTGTCTTGCCGGTTATTGCCACATATTGTCCCGGACGGATCTTGAGACTCAGGTTATCCAATACCGGGGGCATATCCTCGCTGTAGCGGAAGGTGATGTTATTGAGCTCGATGGCACCGGAAAGCCTCTCTATCACAGGCTTGTCCTCTGCTATCTCCGGCTCAGTCTCTATGATTGGTCTGATAAGCTCGAAAACAGGCGCTATCTGGGACGCCGGCTGGATCATGGGGATCAGGGTCTTAAAGGCACCGTTTACCATGGCAAAGGCTGCATTAAAAGCATAGTACTGACCCAGCCCGATGCCGTTTTGTATGGCCAGGTAATAGATGATGAGGGTACCCGTCAGGGATATGGCCGTCATGACCGCCGGAAATGCCTTAACAAACATGGGCGGATCATACTGGTATTTGGACTGGGCAGCATAGGCGTTGGCCCATTTGGAAAAAGCGCGCCGCTCCGCTCCGGACAGCTTTATCTTTTCCACACCCGTGACCAGGGAATAGGAAAGACCGCTCTCCTTTGCAGCCAGGTTCATCTGAACCTTATTGATGCGGCTTCGTATCACAAGCACCGAAACTATGGAGATGACCTGCAGCGCCGCCATGATGAATGCCGGCATGGCCAGGGCAGGCGCAAATGTCCCTATCTGGAATATATAGATAAAGGAAAAAAGCGCCGTGGTAAAGCCGGTCATAACCAGATTTAATATCTCATAGACCAAAAGACTCACATTATTGATCCTGCTGGCCAGATCGCCGGAGGTGTACTTGGTGAAAAATGTACTGGGAAGAGTCAGCACCCTCATCATGGTGGCAGACTCCACACTCAGGTAGAACCTCTGTGTCAGCCTGTGCAAAAACAGCTCCTGAATGGTGCCGAAAAGAAGGCTGGAAAGTGACGCACAGATCAAAAATACTGCGATCGCCATCAAAGCCTGTACACTGTTCATGGATACGATATCGGAAAAGAGCATCCGGTTTATCCAGGGTATCAGCATGCCCACTACTGTGGCAATAAGGGCAAAGCCCAGATATCCCACAAGCCCGGGCCTGTCCAGGTTTTCAAATATATACCTGTATAGGTCCTTTAGAGTCATTGCCCTGGTGGGGAATGGCTTGTAAAAGGTGATGGCCTCCGGGGTAAAGAGCTTTTCCGTAGCTTTTGTGACCTTGACCATTACACCGGTATCGGGATCGAGGTACTTGTATCCCACTGCTCCTGCGGGGATCAGTGCCACAGGCTTGCCGTTAGCTGCAAAGGTGGTAAGCATGGCACCACTGGCGTCTGACCTCCAGCCCTCCCTGAGTGTCACCTCTCTGGTCATGATACCGTAGGGACGCAGCAGATATGCCAAAACCTCATGGATGGAATTCAGTCTATCGGGGACCTCACGGACCTTTACATTGTAGTATCTGAGGATAGAGCTGATGGCGTCAGTAGCCTGCTCCCGCTCGTTTTTGAGCGCAGCAGAAAGATTCTGCCCCATGACCGACCCTGCGATCTTCAGGCATGAATCCTCGAATGCTTCTATGTCGCCTTCTTTTTTCAGCTTGATCTGCTCTTCAAACCAACTCAAACTATGATATCCTCACTGGTTGTTGTCTTGCGAAGCATGACAACTTCAGAGAATGCCGTAAGGCATTCTTACAACTGGTTGTTGTCTTGCGAAGCATGACAACTTCAGAGAATGCCGTAAGGCATTCTTACAACAGTTTGTTGTCTTGCGAAGCATGATAACTTCAGAGAATGCCGTAAGGCATTCTTACTACTCACTCGTAACCAATCTCGCATAGAGACCGTCATGCTCCATAAGCTCATCATGGGTACCCCGCTCAACCACTTTACCATGATCCAATACTATGATCTCGTCACAGTCCCTGATGGTGGAAAGCCTGTGAGCCACAACTACTGTGGTTATGCCCCTCTCCCTGATGGAGGATACAACGTCATATTCGGTCTGGGCATCCAGTGCACTGGTGGCCTCATCCATGATCATGATGGTAGGATCCTGTGCCAGCACCCTGGCGATCTCCATCCTCTGTCTCTGTCCGCCGGAAAAATCGGATCCGCCGTCCCTCAGACGATAGCCATAGCCGCCCTCTCTTTTTATGATGTCCTCATGGATCTGGGCATCCCTGGCAGCGAGTATAACTTCAAAATCCTCGATGGAGTTATCCCACATTTTGATATTATTCGAAATGGTATCCTCAAAGATGATGATGTCCTGATTAACCACGGCAACGGAGCCGGTGAAAATATCCCGGTCTATCTCAGTGATGCTCTTTCCGTCAAAAAGGATCTCTCCTGACCACGGACTGTATAGCCCTGAGATGAGACGTGACAAGGTACTTTTTCCACAGCCTGAGCCACCCACAAAGGCCACGCTTTTGCCCCTCTCCAGGGTCAGGCTGAAATCCTCGATGAGTGGCGGTGCCAGCCTGGAATAGCCAAAGGTAACGTTTTTAAGCTCCATGGCGCCGGAAAGCTTTTGATATGATGTACTCTCCTCATCCGGATCAGGGGCATGCTCGAAAATGGGATCTATGGGATAGTCCATAACATCGTCGATACGCTCCATCTGTGTCCGCATTTCCTGGAGGCTCTGTCCTGCTGTGATGAGGGACTGGGCGGGAAGCAAAAACTGTGACAGAAATCCCTGGAAGGCCAGGACCATACCGGAGGTAAACTCGCCACGTATGATCAGATATACTCCCATTATGAGTATCACATCATTTACAAGCTCGATCACTATCTGAGGGACCTTGCCAAGGCGTGCATCCATGCCGGCAAACTTGACTCGCTGAGAATGGACGCTGACCTCAAATCCGGACCATTTTGTAAAGAAGCCGTCCTCTGCACCGCTTGATTTTATGGTCTCTATCATCTCCACTCCGGATATGGTATTGGAATAAAGCTTGGCCTCATCACGCATCATGACACGGGTGATATTTACCCTCTTGGCACTGGTGTAAAACGCCACAAGAATGTTGATAAATACGGAAAGTATACCGATGGCAGTCATGGAAACGGAATATGAAAGCATGACCACAAGATAAAAGACGAGCATGGCGGTATTTATGACCAACGGAGCAAAGGTGTTGACCAATAGATTGGCGATCCTGCCGTTGGAAAGCCGACGCTGCTCGATGTCTCCGGCCATCCGCTGCGAGAAAAACTTCATGGGAAGATGCATAACATGCCAGAAATAAGTGGCATTGCCTACTGCCGCGAACTTGCCGCTGATCCTGTATGAATAGACGGCAGTGATCCATGCCGCCACGATCTGAACTACGGTCAAAATGCTGAGTGCCATCATGAAATATCCCACGGCATCCGGATTATACCCTCCCAACAGTTCATCCAGAAAGAACCTGGAAAAACCTGCGGCAAAAATGGCGCAAATGGAAGTGATGGAGGTGGTGATGGCTACGAATGCAGCTGCGGCTCCTGCCCCCTCCAATCGCTTTTTGGCGAAAGCAAGCATACTCTTTGCATTGCCGGAGGGCTCAAATGACTCACCGGGAGACATCATGATACATACTCCGGTAAAGGACTTGTCAAACTCCTCCTCAGTCAGCACCACATCACCCCTGGCGGGATCATTGATATATACCTTTCCCTTTTTAAAGCCACACAAAACCACGAAGTGGTTGAACTCCCAGTGGATTATACAGGGAAATACCGCTTTTTCCTTGAGCTGTTCCGGCTCGAAACGGTAGCCCTTTGCATCAAAACCGTAGGTCCTGGCTGCTCTGGCTATGTTGCCGGCCTTGGAACCGTCACGGGACACGCCGCAGTCCTCACGGACCTGCTCAAGGGGGATCCACTTGCCATAATAAGCCATGACCATGGTAAGGCTGGCTGCTCCGCACTCCAATGCCTCCATCTGCATGACCACAGGAACCTTTGCCACGCCTTTTTGTACCGGCTGTTTGATTTTTCCGCCACCTGCGCTGCTCATAGATCAGCTACTTGATTACGTAGCTTATGGGAGCCACTTCTTTGGTGCCGTTTTCGGTGTTTAGAGTGATCCTGCCGAAAACTGCCCAGACAAGGGTGCCGGCGATGAGTATCAGCGTCGCCGCAAGAATGAGCCACACGGATGGTGTGGTAACCTTGATATAATCATCCAGTTGCTCGGGGGATGTGACTCTATCCAGACTTTTCTTACGAAATATAGATTTTTCTCCCATAACCCTCTCCTGTGTAAAACCCCATAAAGTTAAAAATTTGTCATAATTATAGCCTACTGAAATGCATAAAGCAAATGCTCAGTTCCAGAATGAGGAAATCACATCTCCAACAGTATCTATGGTTACGGGAATGACATTATCCCACTCTGCCGGGAAGCATGAGCTGTATTGATGCTGTGAGAAACGATCATCCAAAAGCGCTATCACACCACGGTCGTCTATGGTGCGGATCACGCGGCCGGCGGCCTGCATTACCTTATTCATGCCCGGATTCAGATAGGCATAGGAAAAGCCGTCCAGGCCCATTTTGTCAAAATGATCAGACAGGATCCGCCTCTCGCTGCATACCTGAGGCAGTCCGGCGCCTACGATAATGGCTCCGATGAGTCTGTCGTTGGTGAGATCGATACCCTCGGAAAAAGCGCCCCCCAGGACACAGAACCCGATGAGCGTATGGTCTCTTTCGGCACTGAAAGACTGTAAAAACTCATCCTTTTCGCCCTCTCTCATGCCTCTCTCCTGGCAGATCAGCTCCCAGTCTGCGGATATCTCAAAGTGTGACCTCACATCCTCCATAAACTTGTATGAAGGGAAAAACACCATGTAATTTCCCTGCTTTTTGCTCACGATCTCCCTGATGTATCCGGCATAACGCTCATACATATCCGAACTTCTTTTTTTATAGCGGCTGGTCACGTCATTTGCAGCTACTATGCAGCTCTGACTGGGGGAAAACGCAGTCTTTGCATATATGGCGTAGGGATCCTCCATTTTGCACAGCAGGCTCTTGTAGTAGGACACCGGAAGCAAAGTCGCTGAGAAGAATACCGATGCTACCCCGCGGTTCAGCCTCTCCTGCAGCAGTCCGGAGGGATCCACGCAAAACAGATGAAGGGCGAACTCGCCCTCAGAGGTGATCTCTCCATAGACCTCGTAGCCCTCGCTCATGTTTTCCGTCAGATTGAGGAAGTTTTTAACCCTGAAGTAAAACTCCAGGATCTCTGTCATATCCTCATCAGTGGTCTCCTTTGAACGGCGGAGCTTGTCAAAGAAGCTGTCCATGGAAACCGACAGTGAGGTAAGTGCAAAGATGAAGCGGTCGATATCCTCGATGATCAGATAATCCGTCATGGGATCCTCCTGGAGCTGTTTTTTATACTCCAGCATGATCCTGTTACACTTGTTGAGACCCTTTAAAATGTCGGTTTTATAGATCTTCAGATTCTTTTTGATAATCAAAAAATCCTCTTTTATCAGAGTCTCGGAATACATCTCCCGGCCCCGGTCCACCAGATTGTGGGCCTCGTCGATGAGGAAGATTCCCTCTGAACGTATCCCCTCGGAGAAAAAGCGCTTGAGATATACATTGGGATCAAAGACGTAGTTATAGTCACAGATGATGTTGTCGCACCATGAGGAAATATCAAGATTCAACTCGAAGGGACAGACCTGCCGTTCCTCGGCTATTTTAGAAATAGTATCCGCATCAAATATGTCCATGTCCATCAACGCATCATAAACGGCGTCGTTGATACGGTCAAAATGGCCCTTTGCATAGGGGCAGGCCTCCGGATTGCAGCGTCTCTCATCCAGGGGACAGAGCTTGTCCTTGGCAGTGATGATTACAGTCTTGGCGCGATAGCCCTGCTCTGCCAGAAGGCTGATGGTATCCCTGGCCACGGTACGGGTTATGGTCTTGGCAGTCAGGTAAAATATCCTCTCCCCCAGGTTTTCTCCCACTGCCTTTATGGCAGGGAATACAGTGGAAATGGTCTTTCCGGTACCAGTGGGAGCCTGAACATACAGCAGTTTGTTTTCGCTGATTGTCTGATAGACGCTCTTTGCCAGATCGTACTGCCCCTCCCTGTATTCAAAGGGGAACTTTACCATGTGTATGGAGTCATTCCTGGTCTTTCTGAAATAATAGGAGAAGTCGGACCAGCGTCTGTAGAGAGCCACCACATCGGTAAACCATCGCTTCAGGTCATCAAAGGTGTAGTTGTCCAGAAAACGGATCACCTCTTCGGTATCCATGTTACAGTAGGTGATCCGGACGTCTATGGAGTCCAGGTTATTATCCTTTGCCACCATATAGGCGTAGCATTTGGCCTGGGCAAGATGGAGCATCTCCGGTTCCGTCATCAGATCCAGTTCACGGTATACTCCCTTGATCTCGTCCACGGTGACCTGGGATATGGTAAAAATGTCATTGCCAGTCTCGGGAAGCTCCGGGCCGCCCTTTTGCTCTATGGGCACCAGAGGGTCGTCCACATAGATGAGGCCGTCTGCCCTGCCCTCTATCATCAGATCATAATCCTCGAAGGACACAATGGTCCGAAGCGGCACCTCTGCGTGGTAGTTCTTGCCGCCCTGACGCTGGAGCATCCTGTGGATACGGGTACCCTCACGCATGGCACGGATGCTGTCACCGCCCCCAATGCGGTCGTCTATGTCACCGTTTCTGAGGACAAATTCCACCAGGT
>JAILEN010000178.1 GCA_024687655.1 Lachnospiraceae bacterium
AAGCTTGAAGAAGTCATCAGAGATGACTTCAACCTGTTGAAGCTTCTGCCAGAGGCATAAGCTTGAAGAAATCATCAGAGATGACTTCAACCTAGCGAAGGATCTTTTAGGACAGACTATGAACAATTGGGTAGTAACCGCAAAAAAAGCAGACTTTAAGGGACTGGGAGAGCGCCTGGGCGTGGATCAGGTCATCACCAGGATCATGGTAAATCGTGGCGTACCTGAGGATGCCATGGCAGACTTTCTTCATCCCGATATTAAAAAGCTGCATGACCCCATTCTCATGAAGGATATGGATCGTGCAGTTTTTCTTTTGATGCGCTACATCGATGAGAAGAAAAAGATCCGGGTCATAGGAGACTACGATATCGACGGCATCAATTCCACCTACATCCTGCTGAAGGGTATCAAGACCTGTGGGGGTGACGTGGACTACGCCATTCCCCATCGCATAGAGGACGGCTACGGCATCAACCCCGAGATGGTGGACAGGGCCGCTGATGCTGGGGTTGAGCTTATCATCACCTGCGATAACGGTATCTCTGCTACGCCGGCAATAGAGCGGGCCCATGAGAGGGGCATGCAGATCATAGTTACGGATCATCATCAGATCCCCTTTGAGGAGGTGGATGGAAAGCATGTTGAAAAACTGCCGTCCGCAGACGTGGTGGTGGATCCCCACAGAAGTGATGACGATTATCCCTTTTCTGAGATATGCGGGGCTGTGGTGGCCTGGAAACTTATCATTCTTTTATATCAGGAGTATAAAATGCCTTCTGAGGAGGCCTTTGTCTTTTTGGAAAATGCAGCCTTTGCCACAGTTGGGGATATCATGCCTCTTTTGGACGAAAACAGGACCATGGTGCATTTTGGACTGCAGGCCATGGCAAAAACCAAAAATCCGGGACTTTCGGCCCTGATTGAAAGGACGGGGATAGACAGATCAAATCTAAACGCCTACCATCTGGGCTTTGTGATAGGTCCCTGCTTCAATGCATCGGGACGTCTGGAAACGGCGGACCAGGCACTGGAGCTTTTGCTGGAGGAGGATCCTCTTTTGGCAGGGAAAAAGGCTGCGGAGCTTATTGCTCTAAATGACGAGAGAAAGAACCAGACTCTTCAGGGGACGAAAGAGGCTGAGGGACTCGTTATATCGCAGTGCACGCATGACAGAAAGCTGGATAAGGTGCTGGTGGTCTACGTGCCGGGGCTTCACGAGAGTCTCTGCGGTATCGTGGCCGGCAGGCTTAAAGGCATATACAACCGTCCGACCTTTGTCCTAACCGACGGGAAAAATGAGGTGAAGGGCAGTGGACGGAGTATCCCTGCATATTCCATGTTTGAAAAAATGACAGAGTGCTCATCCCATCTGTTAAAGTTCGGTGGACATCCCATGGCGGCGGGGCTGTCACTTAAAAAAAATGAGGTGGATATCTTCAGACAGGAAATGAATGAGAGGTCGGGGCTTTCTGAGGAGGATCTCATCCCCGAAGTGGTGATAGATGTACCCATGCCAATCAGTTATCTGAGTTTTGATCTTATCCGGCAGCTGGATATTCTGGAGCCCTTCGGAAACGGAAATGAAAAGCCGGTTTTTGCCGACAAGGGTGTGGCCATCCACAGGCTTTCTTATATCGGCAAGGAAAAGCAGTATCTTAAACTTGCACTTTTTTCCGGCAGGGGGACTATCGACGGACTGTACTTTGGCGACAGCGGTGCCCTGGTGGATGAACTGGTGAAAAAGTATGGTGAGGATGCGGTGGATGCTGTCTTTGAGGGCCGCTCTTCGGACATGGGGATTTCTTTTACCTACTACCCCCAGATCAACTCCTTCCGAGGCAGTGAGTCCATGCAGGTGATCATCGATCAGTGGAGGCTGTAAAAGATTCTTCGGGCAGTTGTTGATCTGCGAAGCATGTCAACTTTATAAACCCTCAGAATGACAGCTTACTTCACAAGTCAGAATGACAATTTACCCCATATGTCATTCTGAGCGCAGCGAAGAATCTTTTTTAGTATACAAATCGTATTTTCCATGTTAAAATATATGTATGTATTGCTTCGGGATGATCCTGTGATCATCCCGATATTTTGACGACATAATAAGGAGGGAATAGAATGTCATCATCAACACAGATGGACGTTCAGGGACTGGTTAAAAACGTACGTCCCATGGACATGGCTAAGGGCGATCCCATGATCAATGAGAACGATTATTGGCAGGACCCTAATTACGTTGCACCTGACAAGGAAAAGGAAAAGCTGGTATTACAGCTTGCCACATTTATCACAGACCGTTATGTGAAGAAGTTCACCAACAAGGTCAACAATCGTGATCCTGAGTATTGGCTTTTGGATCGTATTCTTAACAAGGATCAGGTAAGGTTTTGCCTGAACTTCAAGAAGCTTCGTACCCCCTATACAGTTAAGCAGCTTTCCGAGATGAATGGCATGTCTCTTGAGGACACTCAGAAGATGGTAGAGGATCTTCGCTGGATCGGTATCATCGAGCAGACCCGTTCCTCACGTGATCCCCAGAATTTTGAGTATCGCTATGAGCTGCCCATCTTCGTACCTGGTTCCGCAGAGTTCATGATGATGCAGACCAAGCTTACGGATGAGCATCCCGAGCTGTCTACATTCTTCAACCTGATGACCCAGCTTCCTCTGGGCGGTATCACACAGATGGTGCCTCCGGGAGGCGCAGGCGTAGGTATGCATGTTATCCCTGTAGAAAAGGCCATCGAGATGGAGAATGAGTCCGTTCCCGTTGAGCATCTTTCACGCTGGATAGACATGTACGACAAGTATGGTATCTCCGAGTGCTCCTGCCGTAAGCAGCAGACTATGCGTGGTGAGGGCTCAGGACAGATTGCCGGCGACTACTGCATCGGAATGGGCGACATGGCTGAGTACATGGACGACCGTGGTATCGGGCATTACGTTTCCAAGGAAGAGGTTTATGAGATCCTTGAGCGTGCAGAGCGTCACGGCTATGTTCACCAGATCACCAATATCGACGGTGAGGGCAAGATCGTTGCTATCTGCAACTGTGCAGCCGGCGTTTGTAACGCACTTCGTACTTCACAGCTTTACAATACACCCAACCTTTCAGCTTCCGCATATCGCGCACATGTTGACAAGACCAAGTGCGTAGCCTGCGGTAAGTGCGTGGAGATCTGCCCCGTTGGCGCTGCCAAGCTGGGTCAGAAGCTCTGCAAAAAGGATGGTTCAGAGGTTACCTATCCCAAGACTCAGCTTCCCAATGCTCGTAAGTGGGGACCTGACAAGTGGAACTACAACTACCGCGATGATGCCAAGCTCAATGTTTATGCTACGGGTACTGCTCCCTGTAAGACAGCATGTCCCGTACATCTGGCTATCCAGGGCTACATCAAGATGGCTGCAGAGGGACGTTATGAGGATGCACTCAAGCTCATCAAGCAGGACAATCCTCTGCCCATGATCTGTGGTGCTATCTGTAATCGTCGCTGTGAGGACG
>JAILEN010000184.1 GCA_024687655.1 Lachnospiraceae bacterium
GAGCGTGGTGAAGCTTCTGTCAAAGACAGAAGCTTGAAGAAGTCATCGTAGATGACTTCAACCTAGCGAAGGATCTTTACCGGAATGATTGCAGGGAATGACAAATAAATAAACAGAGGCAAATTATAAGATGAACTTTAAAAAATACAGGATACTCTTTGCGGCTCTGGCAGTTATGGCAGGAGTCGCTTTCGGACAGTCTGTGGCCCATGCTGCGGACCTGTCCAGTTTATTGAATCCCACAACCACCGAGACCGAGACAGAAGAAGAGGAGGATGAGGAGGAACCCAAAGAGGAACTGGCCTCGGCTGTTCTGGCCGAAAAGCTCAATGCAAAGATCATCGGATCTGCAGGCTCATACGTTTCCGTTGGAGAAAGCGGAGTCTTTGACATAGACAGGTCGGACAGCGAATATATAGAGGAGGATGATCTGTCGGTACTTACCAGAGTCACCTGGTTTTCCAGTGATACATCCGTCATCACCGTAGACAGCAGTACCGGATCATACCGGGGAGTTACGGCAGGCAATGCCTCCATCTATCTGACAGGCTATGCGGACTATAAATATACTTCATCTACCGGTATCATTAGCTACGAGAGCGAGGAGCTTTTCAAATATTCCATAAATATTTCGGTGCTCCCCAATCTGTCGGGTCTTACCTTCGATAAGACGCAGGAGAGTGTCTTCGTCAACGCCAAGGGCGTGGCAAAGGGAGACGATGGTGCGGGTTATGCGGAGTTTACGATCTCAGGTATTGACTACATTTTTGACAGTTCAAAGGATGCCGGGGCTCTTAATATCACAGCGGATACAAATGACTTTTCATACAAGATGGAGCAAAATGTCTTAAAGCTCTATTGTAACAAGGCTGGAGACGTGACGGTGAACGTGGGTATCGGGCCTGTGAACAAGGAACTTTTGCTGCATGTTACCAGGATAAAGCAAAAGGGCAGCACCTCTGTGCTTTTGGTCAACGGAAAGAGTACCACCCTAAAACTGGTCAGGGTAGAGGAGTCCGGGGGCTCGGCAGAGACCGTGGATCCCTCGGAGATCACCTGGAAGGCCTCCAACGGCAGGGTCAGTGTATCCGACACCGGAAAGGTGAAGGCGAAAAAACTGGGAGCTACCTGCATCCGGGGTACATATCAGGGCTTCACCTATTTTTGGGTGGTAAATGTATGTACACCGACGAAGGCCAAGGTGATATCGGCGGGACGCCAGATCGCCAAGGGTGTTTATTCACAGCCCAGACGTATGTCCGAGGGATACTATGACTGCAGCTCTCTGGTGTGGAGAGCATACAAGCCCTACGGCTACAATTTCGGCAGCAATTATAATGCGCCTGTGGCAGCTACCGAGGGAAATTATCTTTATAACAAGGGCAAGATGATAGACGGCGCCATAGGTAAGAGCAATACTCAGAAGCTGAAGCTGCGTCCCGGGGATCTGCTTTTCGAGGGGGGCGCCAACAACGGACGATGGAACGGCATCTATCATGTGGAGATGTTTGCAGGATATACGGTTTCAGGAGTGGATGATGACGGCAAGCCGGTGTACGCCAACACCTGGGTCAACAGGCCCGACGGGTATTACGGATATGGCACGGCGAACGATTATGTGGGTCGGCCATAAAAAAGATCCTTCGCTAGGTTGAAGTCATCTACGATGACTTCTTCAAGCTTCTGTCTTTGACAGAAGCTTCACCACGCTCAGGATGACAGGAAGTCTATGCAATTGTCATTCTGAGGAGCAAAGTTAGGGATGACAGGAAGTTTTTCCCACTGTCATTCTGAGGAGCGAAGCGACGAATAATCTTTTTATAAGGAGAATATGGATTATGAGTGAAAATAAAAGTCGACTGGCACTCCTTCGGGAGGAGATGGCAAAAAAGAAGATTGACATGTACCTGATGCAGATGTCCGATGATCATGCATCAGAGTACGTTGGCGACCGGTTCAAGGAGATCGCCTTTTTAACCGGCTTCACCGGAGAAAACACCTGGGTATGTGTGACCCAGAAGAAATCGTATCTTTGGGCTGACGGCAGGTACTTTATCCAGGCGAAAAAAGAACTTCGGGGCAGCGGCACCTCACTTTTTGAAATGGGTGAGGAGGGCGTGCCCACCGTTAGCGAGTATATAAAAAAGAATCTGAAGGCCGGCCAGGTACTGGGCTTCAGCGGCCGTCAGTTTTCATACAACGACTATCGTGAGTATAAAAAGATTGCTGACGAGGCGAAAGCGAAGATCTCCATCAGAACAAACCTGATGGATAAGGTGTGGAGGAGCAGGCCGGCTCTGACCGGAAGCAGTATCTGGGAACTATCTAAGAAGTATTCCGGGGAGACATTTGCAGAAAAGAGAAAGAGGGTTTTGGATAAGATGAAGGAGCAGGGTTGCGACGCCCACCTTCTCACCAGTCTCTATGATATCGCATGGCTTTTGAATCTCCGTGCCGACGATATCGCCTGTGTGCCGGTGTTCATGTCATTTTTATATATGACTAAAACCCGTACCATTCTTTTTGCGGCACCGGAGGCAGTGGACTCTAGGGTCAAAAACTACCTGAAAAAGAACGGCATCGAGCTTTTACCCTATGAGAGCATCTACAAGGAAATAAAGTCATTTTCACCCAGGAAGGTGCTTATTGATCCTGCTGTGGTAAATGCCACCTTAGCTACGAGCTTTGGCAGCAAGACCGAGCTTTTCGAGGCGGATAACCCCACGGAGCTCATGCGTTCCATCAAGAACAAGACGGAGATCGCCAACACCCGGATCGCCCATATCCGCGACGGGGTGGCGGTGACCAAATTTATATATTATATCAAGCACAATATCGGGAAGCGTCCCCTTTCAGAACTGGATGCGGCAGACATCATTTTGGATCTTCGCCGTCAGCAGGAGGATTTTCTGGGAGTCAGCTTTGATACCATAGCAGGCTACGGCGGCAATGCAGCCATGATGCATTATACTGCTACACCTGAGTCCTATGCCGATCTCAGGCCTGAGGGCTTTTTGCTGGTGGACTCCGGCGGACACTATCTGCAGGGTACCACGGACATCACCAGGACCATTGCCCTGGGACCTCTTACCGATGAGCAGCGTCACGCCTATACCACCACGGTACGTGCGAACCTGAGACTTGCATCAGCCCATTTCCCCGATGGTGCCAGAGGTGAGAATCTGGACATTCTGGCCAGGGGTCCTTTCTGGGATGAGGGGCTGGATTACCGCTGCGGCACAGGACATGGAGTGGGGCATATTTCAAATGTCCACGAGGGACCCCAGAGTTTTCGCTGGAAGGCAAAGGAGCCGAAAAAGCTTACAGCGGTTTTAAAACCCGGCATGATAACCACCGATGAGCCGGGACTCTACGTGGAGGATGGCTTCGGGATACGCATTGAAAATGAGCTTTTGTGTGTGGAGGATGAAAAGACGGAGTATGGGCAGTACTATAAGTTTGAGCCCATCACCTTTGCACCCTTCGAGGTGGATGCCATCAATGTGGATGAACTGACCCAGTATGAGCGCAGGGCACTCAATGATTATCACGCATTGGTGTACGAGAAGCTGACGCCTCATCTGACCAAGGCAGAGGCTAAGTGGTTGAAAAAGGTAACGAAGCCGCTGTAAAGGATCTTATCCTACGGAGTGATGTATTATGGAAAAACTGTTATTGATCGACGGTCACAGCATTTTAAACAGGGCATTTTTCGGCATGCCGCCCCTTACCACCCGAAGCGGCATCCACACTAATGCGGTGATCGGCTTTTTAAATATCATGACCCATTTTCTGGATGTGGAAAAGCCCCAGTATCTTGCTGTGGCCTTTGATCTGTCTGCGCCCACCTTCAGACACAGACAGTATGCCGAGTACAAGGGCACCAGAAAGCCCATGGCTGATGAACTGAGAGAACAGGTACCCATGATAAAGCAGATGCTTTCTGCCATGGAGATCCCCGTGATCACCCGTGAGGGATGGGAGGCTGACGACATTTTGGGCACCCTGGCACATCGCGCTGAGGCAGACGGCAAGGAGGTCACCATCGTATCCGGTGACCGGGATCTTTTGCAGCTGTGCACGGATCATATCAAGATCGCCCTGCCACGGACCAAGGCTACGGGAACCGAGGTGGAAAATTACTATGCTTCTGATTTTGAATCGAAGCATGGAGTTACGCCCCTGGAGTATATTGACGTTAAGGCTCTTATGGGAGACTCCTCCGACAACATACCTGGAGTTCCGGGTATCGGTGAGAAGACCGCTTTTGCCCTTATCGCACAGTACCACAGCATCGATGGGGTACATGAGGATGCGGCAAATGTAAAGCCTCCCAGGGCTGCAAAAAACATCGTGGAGTTCTGGGATCAGGCAGTGATGTCAAAATGGCTGGCCACTATCTCCCTTGAGGCAGAGGTGGACTATGATATTGAGTCGGCAAGGCTTAAATCCATTTATACACCTGCCGCTTATGAGCTGTGTAAGGAGTGGGAGTTTAACAAGTTTTTATCCAGATTCGATGATACGGCGGCACCTGCGGCAGCAGTGGAGGCAAAGTCTGTTTCGAAAGATGAGGCAGCGTCGCTTTTCGGCGGTTTTTCCGGTCGGGTTTCTCTGGTGTTTGGGGAAAATGATCTTACCTTTTCAGATGGTCAGAGCATATACAGGACCTCCGATATTTCGGCGCTTACACTGACCGATGACATCATAGTCGTGATGCGGGATATAAAGACCGGTCTTACCACACTTTTTAAAAACGGGATCATCTCATCGGCGCCATATAACGCCATCATGTCTCATTATGACAGCTGCGGGGCAGCAGGATTTTATGATGTGTCCGTAGCGGAGTATCTGGATAATCCCATAGCCAAGGAATCCCCTGCCGAGCCTGATACGGCAGCAGAGGCAGCATATCTTTTGCGCCGGGCAGCCGAGCTTGATGAGGAGCTTGAGGCAAAGGGGATGAAAAAACTGTTTTTCGAGTTGGAGCTTCCCCTGGTCTTTGTGCTCTATGATATGGAGCGGGCGGGAGTGCGATGCGAAGGCCAGGAGCTTCGGGACTTTGCCGAGAGCCTGTCAGCGGATATCGACAGATTGGAGCACAGTATCTATGATCAGGCGGGAGAGGAGTTTAACATCAATTCTCCCAAGCAGCTGGGAGTGGTGCTCTTTGAACACTTAGGACTCAAGGGTGGCAAAAAGACCAAGACCGGATATTCCACCGCGGCTGACGTGCTGGAGAAGATGGCACCGGGATACCCTATAGTTTCAGATATTTTGGAATACAGAGGACTTACGAAGCTGCGTTCCACCTATGCGGAGGGACTGCAGAAATGTATAGAGGAGGACGGCAGGATACACACCACTTTCCAGCAGAAGGTGACTGCCACCGGCAGGCTTTCCTCCACGGAGCCCAACCTGCAGAACATCCCCACCAGATCAGAACTGGGCAAGGAGATTAGAAAGGCCTTTACTCCGGCGGAGGGCTGTGTTTTCGTAGATGCGGACTACTCTCAGATCGAGCTTCGTGTGCTGGCTCATATGTCAGGAGATGAGGAGCTGATCCGGGCCTACAGGGAAAATCGGGATATCCACCGAGCCACGGCTTCTCTTGTTTTCCACACACCCTTTGAGGAGGTGACGGACGCCCAGCGCCGTAATGCCAAGGCCGTGAACTTCGGTATCGTCTATGGTATCAGTTCCTTTGGACTGGGAGCGGATCTGGATATATCCAGAAAGGAAGCCCAGGAGTATATCGATAATTATTTTGTGGCCTATCCTAAATTAAAGGAGTATATCGACGGGCTGGTGAGCAACGCAAAGGAGACGGGCTACGCCATGACACTTTTCAATCGCAGGCGTCCGGTGCCGGAGCTTTCCAGTTCCAATTTCATGCAGCGCAGCTTTGGTGAGAGAGTGGCCATGAATTCACCCATCCAGGGCACGGCCGCGGATATCATTAAGATGGCAATGCTGAGAGTATACAACCGGCTGCGGGACGAGGGCCTCAGGTCACGGCTTATCCTCCAGGTACATGATGAGCTGATCATCGAAGCCTATACGGATGAGCTGGATGCTGTGCATCGGATAATGTCCGAGGAGATGATCCGGGCCGCGGAACTGTCCGTACCCCTTGAGATCGACATGCACGACGGCACCAGCTGGTACGATGCGAAATAAAAAAGTGTACTGTAAAACCAGTGTCATTCTGAGCGTAGCGAAGAATCTTAAATTAATGAAGTGGACGGAAAACCCGCCCACTTTTTTATTGACAAATGAAAACTGCTGTAGTACACTGTATTAGTACCGATAGTACAGTTGCAAAAATGGAGGTGCAAATGATAGATTATCAGGATTCGCGTCCGATATACGAGCAGATAGCGGATCATTACAAGCGTCTGATATTGGTGGGCGCCATGAATGAGAATGATCCCATGCCTTCGGTGCGGCAGCTGGCGGTGGAGCTTGCCACCAACCCCAACACCGTACAGAAGGCCTATGCCCTGTTGGAGCGGGAGGGCTATATCTACACAGTCCGGGGCAAGGGCAATTTTGTCCGGGGTGGAGATACCCTTGTGGAAAATCACAAAAATGAAATACTCGAAAAGCTCGTCATGATTCTTAAAGAAGCAAAGGAGTTTTCTCTTAACCTGAGAGAACTGGTTGACGAAGCATTAGGGAGGATTGAAAAATGATCAGTATCAATAATGTGAGAAAAACCTACGACGGCAAGACTTACGCCGTGGACAATCTCACCATGAGTATAAATGAGCACGAGGTCTTCGGCCTGGTGGGTACCAACGGCGCCGGGAAGTCCACTCTCCTTCGCATGATTTCCGGAGTGCTGGTGGCCGACAGCGGTGAGATCATGGTTGAGGGTGAAAATGTATATGACAACCCCCGGGTAAAAAAGAACCTGTTTTTCATCCCGGACGATCCCTTTTATTTCCCTGCGGCTACGGCGGATGACATGGCTTCCTACTACGCCGGTGTATATCCCGAGACCTTTTCCATGGACCGTTTTACCTACCTCATGGAAAACTTCCATCTGGATCGCAGCAAAAAGATCGCATCCTATTCCAAGGGCATGAAAAAGCAGCTTGCCATTATCATCGGTATCTGCTCAGGCACAAAGTACCTGCTCTGCGATGAGACATTTGACGGTCTGGATCCCGTCATGCGCCAGGCAGCCAAGAGCCTTTTTGCCAAGGATATGGAGGATCGGGGACTGACTCCCATTTTGACCTCCCATAACCTCAGGGAGCTGGAGGACATCTGCGATCATGTAGGACTTTTGCATCAGGGCGGCGTGCTTTTGGACCGTGACCTCAACGATATGAAGGTCAACGTCAGCAAGATCCAGTGCGTTTTTAAAAATGACGAGGACCGGGAGGCCCTGGAGTCAGAGCTTGATATCCTTATCAAAAACAATCAGGGCCGGGTGTACAACTACACCGTTAACGAGCCCAGGGAAACCATCGAGGAGAGCTTTAAGGATGTGGATATGCTGCTCTTTGAAGTTTTGCCTCTTACATTAGAGGAGATATTTATCAGTGAAACGGAGGTGGTCGGATATGACATCAAAAAGATCATCGAGGGCTAACAGCCTCCAGGGATCCATCAGCAAAAACCGCACCTGGCTTAC
>JAILEN010000065.1 GCA_024687655.1 Lachnospiraceae bacterium
ATTTGATAGTTTTGATGATAAGTCGCTGATTCTAGAACTATTGAATGGGATGTATGCTGAACTTCCGGAAAAGAAACCCAAGAAAGCAAAATGAGACAGAAAACTTCTCAATTATCAGGATGGATGGTGGAACGTTATCCCGCAATTAAGGTTTTAGGCTTGGCCTAACGCGCACGACATAGGAAGTGCGGAAGATGCATAATGTGGAGATTCTAGGTTGTAACTTTATGCGTATCCTGCTACTTACTTTTTTAGTGAAGTATCGGATTATCCGCACAATTGTTGGCAATTCGCAGATTTTTGACAGAACGCAGTATTTATGGGGCCTGCAAGCTACGAAGCTTCGTTTCTGAATATCCGTGAAACATAGTTTGTTTTAGAGGTCCGGGGAATGATCCCCGGGCCTTTTTTTATTAAAATCATTGATAATACTCTGTCCTTCCGGGATGGGCGACAACAGATCGAATTAGATTTTTGATCAGCTTGACATAGAAGTATATAAGTGCTAAAATCCGTACATAAAAATGTACGGATTTATGGAGGGGATCATGATAGTTAAGCAGGGTGAGATCAGAGCGAATATAAAAAAATACTTTGATATGGCATATGAGGGGGAGTATATCCTGGTTCCCCGCAAGGATAATAAAAATGTTGTCATCATTTCAGAGGAGAGCTTTGAACAGATGCGTCAAAATGACAGGCTTGCGGCATATACCAGGGCTGTCCCGGAGCTGGTGGAAAACAGAGGCAGGCAGATACAGACGGCGAGCCGTGATCTGCCTCAGATCAAAAGCTATACGGAAGTGACTGACATCCGCACTGAGAACATGAACAGGCTGGAGGTCTTTAAAAGCTTTAAGGATGGCTGGAACGGATATGATGCCGGGGCTTTTGATCCGAAGCTCATAGACAAGGTTCGGGATATTCTCGAAAAGCAGGACATCCAGCCGGAGATATTTCCGACAGCGCTGGGTACCATCCAACTGGAGTATGATAACTCCCGGGGGGATCATATGGAGATTGAGGTGGGCATGGAAAAAAAGACTGAGGTATTCACAGTGCTGAATACAGGACAGATCATAACTGATGAAATAGATTCAGATGCTCGTGCCATAAGAAAAATGGTGGGGGTTTTTTATGGATAATACATTTAAAGAAGATGAGAAGTTATACAGGGCAATATGGCCACCTGAGATAATGCCTTTGTTTTGGAAGAGCAATGGCTGTATTTCAACTGCAGCCTTGTGTGATAAAAACGGCTTATCTGTCGAACGCGGGAATTACAGAGCGGATGGATTAGTCGTGGCAGATATGAAAAAGAGACTGTCTGGGATAGTATTATATCTTACAGTGCGTAACGTTTTTGATGTGGGCGCAGTGATGAGATACCTTCCTTCAAAAACCGATAAATATCATTCTGAGATCCACGGAAGTGATGAGGACATGATCCTGAGCAAAGTGCAGAGGACGATCCTTGCTAAAAAAGTTGTAATCCTGGGTCGGATGTGACAAAAGAAAATACAGGTCATTCTATAGTAGTGACAATTAGAATTTTTCTGTTGAATTTATACCCTTTTATACATATAATAGGAGAGTGGCAGTTAATTTTATTTTTAACAATTTATAATAAGAAAAGGAGAAGAAAGTATTATGGCAAACATCGATCTTACAAAACACGGAATCACAGGCACTACTGAGATTATCTACAATCCCAGCTACGAGGATCTCTACAATTATGAGAAGGATCCTTCACTTGAGGGTTTTGACAAGGGTGTAGATACAGAGCTTGGCGCAGTTAACGTTATGACAGGCGTTTACACAGGCCGTTCACCCAAGGATAAGTACATCGTTATGGATGCTAATTCCAAGGACACCGTTTGGTGGAACACCCCCGAGTATCCCAACGACAACCACGAGATGAGCGAGGATGTATGGGCTAAGGTTCGTGACCTTGCAAAGGCTGAGCTTTCCAACAAGAAGCTTTTCGTAGTTGATGCTTTCTGCGGCGCTAACAAGGACACACGTATGGCTGTTCGTTTCATCATGGAGGTGGCTTGGCAGGCACACTTTATCCGCAACATGTTCATCAAGCCCACCGATGATGAGCTTGCAAACTTCGAGCCTGATTTCGTAGTTTACAACGCTTCAAAGGCAAAGGTAGAAAATTTCGAGGAACTTGGTCTCCGCAGCGACACCTGTGTTGCTTTCAACATCACATCCCGCGAGCAGGTTATCATCAACACCTGGTACGGCGGCGAGATGAAGAAGGGTATCTTCTCCATGATGAACTACTATCTGCCTCTTAAGGGCATCGCAGCAATGCACTGCTCAGCTAACACAGATATGAAGGGTGAGAACACCGCAGTATTCTTCGGACTTTCCGGCACAGGCAAGACCACACTTTCCACTGATCCCAAGCGTCTCCTTATCGGTGACGACGAGCACGGCTGGGATGACAGCGGCGTATTCAACTTCGAGGGCGGCTGCTACGCAAAGGTTATCAACCTTGATAAGGACAGTGAGCCCGACATCTACAATGCTATCAAGCGCGACGCTCTTTTGGAGAACGTTACCGTTGACGGCAATGGAAAGATCGACTTCGCTGATAAGAGCGTTACAGAGAACACACGCGTATCTTATCCCATCGACCACATCGACAAGATCGTTCTTAACGTTCGCGATACATCTTCAGGCCCCGCTGCACAGAATGTAATCTTTTTGTCAGCAGATGCGTTCGGAGTACTTCCTCCCGTATCCATCCTTACACCTGAGCAGACACAGTACTACTTCCTCAGCGGATTTACAGCTAAGCTTGCAGGTACAGAGCGCGGCATCACAGAGCCCACACCTACCTTCTCAGCTTGCTTCGGCCAGGCTTTCCTGGAGCTCCATCCTACAAAGTACGGTGAGGAGCTTGTAAAGCGCATGCAGCAGTCAGGCGCCAAGGCTTACCTTGTAAACACAGGTTGGAACGGCACAGGAAAGCGTATTTCCATCAAGGACACACGTGGTATCATCGACGCTATCTTAAACGGCAACGTTCTTAAGGCACCCACAAAGCAGATCCCTATCTTTGACTTTGAGGTTCCCACAGAGCTTCCCGGCGTTGATCCCGCCATCCTTGATCCCCGCGACACCTATGCTAATGCATCTGAGTGGGAAGAGAAGGCAAAGGACCTTGCCAACAGATTTGTCAAGAACTTCGAGAAGTACACCGGCAACGATGCAGGTAAGGCACTTGTGGCAGCAGGCCCCAAGGCATAATCAAACTGATTTGAATTAATGCCATTCTGAGCGAAGCGAAGCATCTATTGCTTGGCTTCGCTCGGATTGACAACAATAAGGATAATGCGACTATACCTTTTTGTCGGTATAGTCGTTTTTATAAAAGGAGGCAGATGATGAAGTTTAAAAGGTTGATGGCTTTTGTGATGGCAGCCGCTGTGGCAGCAGCTACGGTTACAGGCGGCGGGGTTTATCCCGGTCAGGTTTTTGCGGCAGCACCCAGGGCACTGGTGGGGTCCGAGTTTACCGATACCGCTAAAAATGCAGGTATAGATGCATCGGGAGTGACCGACGTCAATTTCACCTACAGGTTCACACAGGTTAACGCCGGATCCGCAGAGGTGGTGCTGGTCAACGCCGAGGCAAAGAGCGGGGGCACACTCAGGGGCTTTACCGTTCAGACATCCATTTCATCAGAGGGCGCAGGTGCATTTTCGGATGCCCACGGCAGCGCATTTTCCGCCTCCAACATCAAGATCGTGGGCGTGGATATGAATGGTAAGGATTTTTCATCCACGGACCAGATCCAGATCATCAATCTGTCATCTGCGGCAGAGATACTCAGGACCATCAAGATCCAGAACTTTACCTATTCTGAGTCTGGGACCAAAAAGCTTTCCCTGGGTCTTTCCTCAGCTGCAAATAAGTTTAAGGATGTGAAGGAAGTTGACTTTTCCGGAAGCCATGTACGTCTGGATTCATCCTCACAAAACGATAATGTGGGGATCATCCTCCAGGGAAATGAAAAGACCCTTAAGACACTGGATATCTCCAATATCGCAGACGGAGTGGACAACTACAACTCAGTTGCAGGTGTGACTACCTCCATCGATCTGAAAAAGTATACGGCTCTGACTAAGGTTGACCTGTCCGGCAATGTGGGACTTATAAATGTGTCCATCGCTCCCGATGTAGTGGAGAACAAGGCATATACCACACTTAATATCTCCGGATGTAAGTCACTGGTCAATCTCTCGGCTATTGCTTCCGGCAAGGATATTACAAAATATCGTGAATACAATCCCGGGATCTACCAGGGTATCCGTTTTATCACAAACGGCGGCAGCACAGGTTCAGCTACCCTGGATCTTTCCGATTACAGTATGAAGGCCATCGATGTGGAGTATGCTTCACTCAGGGGCTTTGTGGCTCCCATGGGTGACGGCAAGCTTACCGTTGACCTGTCACATAACTATCTCCAGAAGATGGATCTGGCCAAGGCAAAGGGAGATCTGCAGTCCCTTACCGTAAACGAGAACCAGCTTATGGATATCGACCTTACGGGACAGACAGCTCTTACTACACTGCGGGCTGACAACAACTTTTTGACCTCTCTTGATATCACTCATGCCACATCCGTTAACAACCTTTCCGTGGTTGACAACTACATACCGGATGCCAAGTTCTACAGGACATCTGACCAGAAGAGCAGGAGCCTGTCAAAGCAGAAGAGCCTCAAGGCTGCATTTACCATCGACGGTGACGGCGGTATGTCCTCAGCCAGCAGCAGTACCAGAGGTACCGTCAATACCAACAGCAAGGCCAATCTCTGCCTGATGGTTGCCGTATTGGGAGCACCCACAGGTTTTGCCCAGAAGCTGGCAGACACCATCACCTGGGAGGAGTCCTCACCCAACGGCGGAGCTATCACACTGGCTAACTACAATTCTGTTGTATATTCCAGTGACACATACATCGGCAAGCTCATGGGCTGCAGGTCAGTGGTAGTTGCAAGCACACTTCTTTACAGCTCGGAAAACTCCAAGGGAGGCGAGACGGTTACAGCCCACTTCGGCGGCGACAAGGATACGGTGTCTGTGGCTTCCGATGACATCTATATTCTTACCACCGATGTGGTGACGGACATCAGCAATCGCAACACCACAGAGACAATGAAGGACGAGATCAAGGCTTCTGCCATGTTTGATTATCCTCAGCTGGTAGTCAGAAAGAGCAATAACGCCAAGATCAATGCACCTTCGGAGAACCCCAACGGTACAGTAGGCGGACATTCAAGCGGACTGGGCAGGACCCTTTATAACAGCCTCAAGTCATCCTACGGCCAGAACATGGCAGAGCAGTGCACCAAGGTGGGTACCTTAAACCTCGGCTACAAGTTCAAACAGTATGACGACGGCACCAGAGACATCAAGACCGGCGGAGTCGTGGGAATGATGGACGGCGACAAGACCATATCTGCCGAGTACGAAGAGGTCAAGTACAGTATCAACTTTGCACCCAACGGAGGCAGCGGCACCATCGACAGGATGACCGATCTGGCATATTCAGACAACATCAACCTTCCGAAGAGCGGTTATGAAAATGCAAAGGGAACCTTTATCGGATGGAAGAGAGATAACGCATCCATTACGGAAAACGGCGGCGGCAGACTCTTTGAAGGAGGCAAGGCCATAGCAGGAGTCCTGGATCCTGCCAAGACCAGTACATCACTTTATGCAATGTGGAAGGCAGACGACAGGAAGATGGATCTGAAGATGACCTCTGCTAAGCTGGAGCTTGGAGACATTATAAATGTTGAGGATCTTGAGCCCAAAGTGATTGACGATAACGGACTGGCATACAATGAGTGGGAGGGCTCCACCAAATCAGCCATCACATCCCAGCCCAAGTTCGAATAATTGACCACCCACAACAACAATATAACATACAACGACAAGGGTGCATTTTACGCCACAGGCGCAGGTGAGGCCACCATCTATGTATATGATGTGTCCACCTCCCTGCATGCTGCAGGTGCCATAAATGTTACGGTTGCAGGTGACAAGAAGAGTACATCCTCCGACGAAGAGAAAAATAAGGACGAAAAAAAGAAGGACGAGACATCATCTTCCACCAGCGGCACCTATACTATAGACGGATCTACCTACGTGAAGTTCGGCAGTGACATGATCCTTAAAAAGGCTGCTACCACAAAGACCAGCATGACTGTAAATACAGTCACCATAAGCGGCAAAAAGTACAAGGTGGTAGCGATAGCAGATTCTGCCTTCAAGGACAATATAAAGCTTAAAAAGGTCACCATCGGAGCAAATGTCCAGTCCATCGGACAGACGGCATTTTTACGATGCAAGAACCTTAAGACCGTGACCATTAAGTCCAAGAAGCTCACCAAGAATTCCACCGTGGGCAAGAATGCTTTCAAGACCATTAACAAAAAGGCTACGATCAAGGTGGTAAGCTCCGCATTTACAAAGACCAAGAAGGTGCTTACGAAAAAGGCCGGCATAGCAAAGACCGTTAAGATCAAAAAGCTCAGCTGAGCTTAGTTCAGCGTAATTCTTTTAAAGGAGCAATTTTTTGCAAACAAGAAACCAGATACATCAGGAACTACAAAAGTATTTTGACGACAGCGCCAATCATCTGGTGCTTCTGACCGGATCTGACCGCAGTGAAAAGGAGAGTTTTCTGGCGCGGTTCTGTCAGGACAAAAAGAGCTTTTATTACAGGGGACGCCATGCGTCGGGAGCGGAGCAGCTCAAGCTTTTTTCCCGACAGGTGGCAGCCACCTATGATGTGAAGCTCCAGAAGAACACCTATGATGAGTGCCTTAACCGTATAAAAAGCGGGGACGCTTCGAAGCTGGTTGTGATAATCGACGAACTGCCGCTGATCACCCACAGCGAGCCTGGGTTTTTTGAAAGTATCATAAAGCTCAAAAAGCGTCAGCTCTATCCGGGACCTGTGCTCATAATCGCGACGGCATCCTACCTTTCCTATGCGGATGGTGAGGCTCGCGACCTGGCAGGAGACGGGTATTCCTATTTTGACAGCGTGCTGACATTACCGGATTACAACTTTTTGGAGGTAGTCCGTGTGCTGCCCAAGAGTTCCATGACAGATGCCCTGTCGGTATACGCCATTACAGGCGGAGTGCCGGCCTATATGTCCCACTGGAACCGCGGCAGGTCAGTCAGGGATAATGTGATATCCCTCATTTTGTCACCTCATGGAGCCCTTTTTGATGAGGCACAGCGCTATATCGGTTCACAGCTTCGTGAACTCTCGGTGTATGAGACGATTCTTTACGCCATGGCCAGCGGTAATGAAAAACTTAACGACATCTATCAGTATACAGGCTATCCCAGAGCCAAGATCTCTGTTTACCTTAAAAATCTTGCAGCCTTCGAGGTGATAGAAAAGGTGGTATCCTTTACCTCAGGAGGATGGGAGAATACGAAAAAAGGCGTGTATCGCATAAGGGAGCCTTTCATAGATTTCTGGTTCAAGTTTGTGTACGGACATCAGTCCGAGCTCTGGCAGATGAAGCCCGAGGACTTTTACGATGAGTTCATCGAGCCTTATATTAAGGACTATCTTGAGCGTATCTTTGAGAGAGTCTGTAGCGAGTATATCGAGCTTTTATCCTCAGTGGGTAAGACGCCCATCCATGTGGCGTCCATCGGCACCTGGATCGGCAAGGAGGGTACCATCGACATCGTGGGTGCGGACGAGGAGCGCAATACCGTGGTGGGTTCATGCCTTTGGGGGGACAGCCCCATGGGAGTGGAAAGCTATGAGAACCTTCTTTTGTCCATGAAGCAGGCCAGGCTTTCGGCAGAGGCGGTGTATCTCTTTTCCGGCAACGGTTTTTCTGAGGAGCTGTCCGGGATCGCATCTAAGGATAATAAAGTCAATCTTATCGACCTGGAGGAGCTGTGATGGCAAAGGCACTTTTCATCGCGGAGAAGCCATCGGTTGCGGCATCCTTTGCGGAGGTTCTGGGAGAAAAGCTTTCGAGCCGGGATGGTTATCGCGAGGGCCAAAATGCCATCGTGACCTGGTGCGTTGGCCATCTGGTGGGCATGAGTTATCCCGATAAATACGATGAAAAATTTAAAAAATGGCGGTTTGACACGCTGCCGTTTTTGCCCGAGGAGTATCTGTATGAGGTGCTGCCGGGGACGAAAAAGCAGTTCGACATAGTGTGCGGACTGCTTAATCGTGATGACGTGGATCGGATCTATGTATGCACCGATGCCGGACGGGAGGGTGAGTATATCTATCGTCTGGTGCGTCAGATGTCGGGAGTATCCGGCAAGACGGAAAAGCGTGTGTGGATCGATTCCCAGACCGAGGAGGAGATGAAGAGAGGTATCAGGGAAGCGCGGGATATCTCGGAATATGACAATCTCTCCACCTCGGCTTATTTGCGTGCCAAGGAAGATTATCTCATGGGTATCAATTTTTCCCGTGTGCTGGCTCTCAGATACGGCAAGGTCATGGCTTCCTTTTTGAACATGGATTTCTGCAAGGTGGCCGTGGGCCGGGTCATGACCTGCGTGCTGGGTATGGTGGTCCGTCGTGAGAGGGAGATAAGGAACTTTGAGAAGACCCCTTTTTACCGTGTGTTTTCCAGGGCGGCGGATACCGGCATAGCCTTTGAATGGAAGGCTGTGGAGGGCAGCAAGTACTATGGCACGCCATATCTGTACAAGGAAAACGGATTCCTGGAGCGGGAAAAAGCCAAGGAGTGTATTGAGTTGATGGGAGGCGTGGTCGCCGAGGCTTCGTCTGAGTCGAAAGGACAGTCTGCGACGGAAGGTCATTCTGAGGGTGGCGAAGGATCCTCTGTTCCGGCCACCGTACTCTCTGTTGAGCGCAAGACCGAAAAGAAGAACGCTCCCCTTTTATACAACCTGGCTGAGATCCAAAATGACTGCTCCAAGCTTTTCAAGATCACTCCGGAGCAGACCCTAAATCATGTCCAGTCACTTTACGAAAAAAAACTGGTTACCTATCCCCGTACCGATGCCAGAGTCCTTTCCACAGCCATAGCCAAGGAGATAGACAAAAACCTCCGTGGAGTGGGACAGCTGTCATCCATGAGCGAGTACGCCGAGACGATACTTAAAAACGGATGGTACAAGGGGATTGAAAAGACAAAGTATGTGGACGATAAAAAGATCACCGACCACTATGCCATAATCCCTACGGGACAGGGGCTGAGTGCCATAGCATCCCTGTCTGATCTGGAAAAGAAGATATATGAGATAATCGTGCGTCGGTTTCTGGCCATATTCTATCCCCAGGCTGTATACGGCAAGATAGCAGTGTCGGTGGCCATCGCAACTGAGCAGCTTTTTGCCACCGAAAAATACCTGAAGGAGGAGGGATATCTGCCGGTCATGCAGTACACTTTTACTAAGAAAAAGAATGCCGGGGATGCGGAAGCCTCCGAGGATGAGGAAGATGGAGAGGAGCCTGTTGGAAATGACCATGCCCTGGCAGAGATAGCCGACAGCTTGAAAAAGGGCATGACCATCAATATGGCGGAGTTTTTCATCAAGGATGGAGAGACCTCGCCACCCAAACGGTATACCTCAGGTTCCATGATCCTGGCCATGGAAAATGCCGGCAATCTCATCGAGGATGAGGAGCTCCGTGAGCACATCAAGGGCAGTGGTATAGGCACATCCGCTACCCGTGCCGGTATACTTGACAAGCTGGTGAAAAATGATTACATGAAGATCAATAAAAAGACTCAGGTCATTACACCAACGCTGATGGGTGAGATGATATTTGATGTGGTGTATTTTTCCATACGCGGACTTTTGGATCCGAAGCTTACCGCCAGCTGGGAAAAGGGGCTGACGGGGGTGGCCGAAGGTACCATCTCCGAGGAGGAGTATATGACCAAGCTTTCGGACTATGTTTCCGAAAAGACCAATCTGGTGAAGCGTGTCCAGAACGCCGACGGCCTCACCAGGTACTTTAAAGCCGCAGCGGAATACTATTAAAAAAGAGGCAACCCCATGGGCTGTCTCCTGTCATTCTGAATGAGATTCGACCTTTCAATACAGTGTATTATTAATGATATCCCCTGCATGGATCTCATCCGTGTAGGGGATGTTTACTCTGATATATTCCTTCGAAAAACCGGTCCAGTATTCCTGTCCGTCCATGGTGATCTGTTCCTCGATAAGCACGGAGAGTGTGCGGCCTATATGTGCCTTTCGATATTCCTCGGCCATCTCATTTCCCAGGGCAATGAGTGCATCACTTCTTTTCTGCTTATCCTGTGCCGACACCTGATCCGGCATTTTTGCGGCGCGGGTACCGGAGCGTTTGGAATACTTGAACACGTGAAGTTCATAAAAGCCGATTTCTTTTACAAACTCATAGGATCTTTTGAATTCATCCTCAGTTTCCCCGGGGAAGCCCACTATCACATCTGTAGTGATGGCGGGATCGTCGAACTGCTCCCGGAGCAGCCTGACTGCCTCACGGTATTCGTCGGTAATGTATTTTCTGTTCATGCGCACCAGCGTCTCATCACATCCGCTCTGGAGTGACAGATGAAAATGAGGACAGAGCTTTTCGATATCTGCCAGACGCTTTGCATTTTCATAGGTGATGATCCGGGGCTCCACGGAACTTAAGCGTATCCTCTCGATCCCATCCACTTTGGCGATGGCCTCAATGAGGTCAATAAGATCCTTACCATTATCATCATAGGAACCCACATGTATCCCGGTTATGACGATCTCCTTAAATCCTTCTTTTGAAAGCCTCCCGGTCTCCGTCAGCACGCTTTCCATGTTTCGTGAGCGTACCCGCCCTCTGGCGTAGGGGATGATACAATAGGAGCAGAACTGGTTGCATCCGTCCTGTACCTTTATGAATGCCCGGGTGTGCTCATGGGGTGTAAAGGCAGGTAGTTCCTCATATTCCTGAGGGCAGGAGGGAGAAGAAATGCCGCTGACGTAGCCGCACGTTTGACGTGCGGCGGTCGAGGCATTTTTCGACCTACTGCCTAAGTGTTTATCAATTTGTTCTATCAGCTCATGCTTGTGGTTATTGGCAATGAGGATATCGCATCCCAGATCATCCGGCAGAGTTCCTGCATCCTGGGCGGTCTGCACATAGCATCCGCATGCCACTACCACGGCATCAGGATTCAACTCTCGGGCGCGGCGAATCATCTGCCGTGACTTTCTGTCGGCAATATGCGTCACGGAGCATGTATTGATCACATACACATCCGCCACTTCATCAAAGGGCACGATGTCATATCCGTCATCGATGAGCATCTGCTCCATGGCCTCGGTCTCATATGCATTTACTTTACAACCTAAATTGTGTAATGCTGCTTTCATCAGTATCTCCGATTAACAGGAGGGAGAAGAAATGCCACTGGCGTAGCTTCTGTCAGAGACAGAAGCCTGAAGAAATCATCGGAGATGATTTCAACTAGACGTAGCTTCTGTCAGAGACAGAAGCCCGAAGAAATCATCGGAGATGATTTCAACTAGACGTAGACGCACGTTTGACGTGCGGCGGTCGAGGCATTTTTCGACCGACTGTTTCAGTTAATAACGATAGTTTCCGTAGTGTCGATGGCTTCATCAAGGAGATCCTCGATGACGTCGGCCAGTTTTTCCTCGCTGCGTTCAATGACAGAAAGCTTCGGCTTGGTAACCGGATGTTTTGCCACAAAGATAGTGCAGCAATCCTCATATGGAAGGATGGAAGTCTCATATGTCCCGATGCGCTCAGAAATGGCGATGATCTCCTGCTTGTCCATGCCGATGAGAGGACGATATACAGGCAGCTCGCACACGGCATCCGTACACAAAAGAGATGCCATGGTCTGGCTGGCTACCTGCCCGATGCTCTCTCCGGTGACCAGACCGAGAGCACCGCGGCTGTCCGCAAAATGCTCTGCGATACGCATCATATATCTTCTCATTATTATGGTAAGCTCCTCATGGGGACATTTTTCATATATGGCCATCTGGATGTCGGTGAAGTTCACCACATAGAGCCTGATCTCACCGGCATATTTTGCCACCTGCTTTGCCAGATCCACCACCTTCTGCTTTGCACGTTCGGAGGTGTAGGGCGGTGCATGAAAATATACCGCATCTATGGTGACTCCACGCTTTGCAATGGTGTAGCCTGCAACCGGTGAATCGATACCTCCGGACAAGAGCAGCATGGCGGAGCCGTTGGTGCCTACGGGCATACCTCCGGGACCGGGGATCTGGCGGCAGTAGACATTGATCTCCTCGCGGATCTCAACATACACCATAACCTCAGGATCATGGACATCTACACTTACCTCCGGAAAGGCGTCCAGGATCTTTTCACCGAGAGCCGCATTGATCTCTTGAGAGTCCAGGGGATAGTTCTTCCTGGCCCGACGGGCATTAACCTTAAATGTAAAGCTTTTATCCGTATATTCCTTATCGATGTAAGCCACCACCTGGTCAGCCAAGTCATCAAATCCCTTATCCTCCAGGAGGATGCAGGGGCAGATATACACGATGCCAAACACATGCTGCAGTGCATCGCATACCTCATCCGCATCCACATCCCCTTCGGGTTCTATAAATATGCGTCCCTGGGGCCGGGTTATCTTAAACTCGGTGTCGATATCCGAAAGCGCCGTTTTTATCCTTTTTACCAGAGTCTCCTCAAATACATGTCTGTTTTTTCCTTTTAAGGCGATCTCGCCGTATTTTATCAAAAATGCCTGTCTCATTTTGGTCGTCCTTTCTACATTAAGAAAATGTGCGTCAAATACCATACCACAAAGCGGGCTTTTTTTCAAACAGGATATGTAGTATAATCTAGCGAAAGATCTTTTATAGAGGAAAACATTATGTCAGGCATATTAAGTGCAAAACTTTTGGAAAAAATGAGCGAGGGCATTGTCAAGGATTGGCTCTCGGAGTTTTTGCCGGGGATCATCTCCCTGATCATATGCGTCATCCTGTCCCTGGTGCTGTACTGGATAGGATCCCATATCATCCGGCATTTCAGAAGAGTGGTAAGAAAGGCCCTGGAGTATAAAAACGCCGAGACCGGAGTGATCCAGTTTTCCGACGCCATCATAAAGCTGGTGGGCTACACAGTCATCATCTTTTTGATCTGTCGTCTATTCGGAGTGCAGTCAGCCACTTTTGCGGCAGCCATCGCATCCCTTGGCGTGGCTGTGGGTCTGGCACTGCAGGGGAGCTTCGCAAACTTTGCCGGAGGTGTTCTGATTTTGGTATTAAAGCCCTTTGTGGTGGGGGATTTCATCCATGAAGATACCCATGGCAACGAGGGTACGGTAAAGGAGATATCCATTTTTTACACGAAGCTTCTGACCTATGACGGACGTACGGTGATCCTGCCCAACGGCGTTTTGGCCAACAGCAGCATGATAAATGTGACAAACGCCGGCAAGCGGATGATGGATCTGGAGTTTGGTATTTCCTACGAGGACGATATACAAAAGGCCAGACAGATAATCCAGAATGTGCTGGATCAGGACGAGAACATACTCCATGAGGAGGACAGTTTCATATTCGTAAAGGATCTGGCGGACAGTGCGGTAGTGATGGGGGTCCGTGCCTGGGTGCCTTCGCCGGAATACTGGAAGACGGTTTGGCGCACCAGGGAACTGGTTAAGATCGCATTCGATGAAGCGGGCATCTCCATCCCCTTCCCCCAGGTGGTAGTCAACAAAAAAAGGAAACACTGAAAACAGCGCAAGATACGGCTTATTTTAACAGGTCATTTGGCTGGTTTTGGCTTGACTTTTTTGGCGTATACTTTATAATAACCACGTGCAAAGAGGACAGAAAAGAAAAAGGAGGAACAGTATGAAGACAGTTAAGATTTCATTGAATTCCATAGACAAAGTAAAGTCTTTTGTAAATGTTATCAGCCAGTTTGATTCAGATTTTGATCTGATCTCAGGCAGATACGTGATCGATGCAAAGTCCATCATGGGCATCTTTTCACTGGATCTGGCACAGGATATCGACCTGACCATCCATGCAGACAATGATGCTGAGATCACAGAGGCATTAAAAGAGTATATCGTAGATTAATAACTTATGCCGGATACCCGTGTTGTGGTATTCGGCAGTTTTTCATCACATGAATTATTTATAGGAGGGAGATCATGGCGAAGATAATCGGTGAAGGGATCACATTTGATGACGTGCTTTTAGTGCCTCAGTATTCGGAGGTGACCCCCAATCTCATCGACCTGCACACGCACCTTACAAAAAAGATTTTGTTGAACATCCCCATGATGAGCGCGGCAATGGACACCGTTACCGAGCATCGCATGGCTATCGCGATGGCGCGTCAGGGCGGCATCGGAGTTATCCATAAGAACATGTCAGTGGAGGCCCAGGCCGACGAGGTGGACAAGGTTAAGCGCTCCGAGTATGGAGTCATCACCGATCCGTTTTTCCTTTCTCCCGATCATACGCTTAAAGATGCGGATGAGCTCATGGGCAAGTTTCGTATTTCAGGTGTGCCCATTACAGAGGGCGGCAAGGCCGGTGGCAAGCTCATCGGTATCATTACCAACCGTGACCTGAAGTTTGAGACCAATTTTGAAAAAAAGATCTCCGAGTCCATGACTTCCGAGAATCTCGTGACTGCTCATGAGGGCATCACTCTTGAGGAGGCCAAGCAGATCCTGGCCAAGGCCAGAAAGGAAAAGCTTCCCATAGTGGATGAGAACGGCAATCTGAAGGGACTCATCACCATAAAGGACATTGAGAAGCAGGTGAGATATCCCAATTCCGCCAAGGATGATAAGGGCAGACTGCTGTGTGCAGCCGGCGTAGGTATCACCGGCAATATGATGGACAGGGTAGAGGCTTTGGTCAACGCACAGGTTGACGCAGTCGTGGTCGACTCGGCACATGGTCATTCTAAGAATATCATGGAGGCCGTCAGAAATATCAAGTCCGCATATCCTGATCTGCAGGTTATTGCTGGTAACGTGGCAACGGGCGAGGCTACACAGGCACTTATCGATGCAGGTGCCGATGCTGTCAAGATCGGTATCGGACCCGGTTCCATCTGTACCACCCGCGTGGTCGCAGGTATCGGTGTGCCTCAGATATCAGCCATCATGGATAGTTATGAGGTGGCTCAGAAGTATGATATCCCCATTATCGCAGACGGCGGTATCCAGCATTCCGGCGATATGACCAAGGCTCTGGCAGCAGGCGGTAACGTTTGTATGATGGGCAGCCTTTTTGCAGGCTGCGACGAGTCACCGGGAGAGTTCGAGCTCTATCAGGGACGTAAGTACAAGGTATACCGAGGCATGGGTTCCATTGCCGCCATGGAAAACGGATCCAAGGACCGTTACTTCCAAGAGGATGCGAAGAAGCTGGTACCCGAGGGAGTCGAGGGACGTGTGGCATACAAGGGTTCTCTGGAGGACGTGGTATTCCAGATGATCGGCGGTATCCGCTCCGGTATGGGTTATTGCGGATGCCCTACCATCCCCGAGCTGCATGAGCGCGGCAAGTTCGTCAAGATCACCGCTGCATCCCTCAAGGAGTCACATCCTCATGATATCCATATCACCAAGGAAGCTCCCAACTACAGCGTAGAAGAATAAGCCAAATGCCCTGATACTCTCAGGGCATTTTTTTGTTGCCACGACACCCAAATATGTTATAATATTAGTGAAGTTGTGTCATGATGCGAAAGGAGAGGGCGTATGTTAGCGACACTAATCCCATTATTTGACCAGAAAATGATAGTCAAGGGGTATTCGGTTTTTGCACAGAGAGAGAATTATTTTCTGGATCCCATAAAGAGTGGCAGTGCCAGATTCGATGCGGCTACTGACATTCCGGGGATTACAGTCATCAACAGTATGGGACTTGAGACCATGGTTGACGACAGAGAGGTTTTCGTTCCTGTCAGCAACATATCCATTTTTTCGGATATCAGGAGTCAGACGGACGCACCTAAGGGCAGGATGGTGCTTTTGTTAGACCATTCTTTTAAGCCCGAGGAGCAATATGTCAAGCGTATTGCAGAGTTAAAAAAGCAGGGCTTCAGATTCGCCATCAAGGGCGTGCCCATGAATGAGTACGGCGATTACAAGCCCATAATTGACCAGATGGATTATGTCTGCATGAATCATGAGAGACTCAATATCCCCATGGCCAGAAAGCTTTTCAACACCATATATCCCAACGTCAAGCTCATAGCAGTCAACGTTGGTACACAGGAGACATACGAGGAGCTCAAGGAGACAGGCGGCTTCGATCTGTATGAGGGAGAGTTCTTCCGCATGCCCGTACATGGTACGGATACAGAGCTGGCACCATTGAAGGTCACATATTTAGAGCTTCTTAAGATTGTCAATAATCCCGATTTCGATCTGACCACTGCGGCAGACGTCATCGGCCGGGATCCGGCACTGGTCATCGAGTTGCTCAAGATGGTTAATCGCATGACAGTCAATTCCGGAGTCAATACAGTTCGACATGCCGCAGCCATGCTGGGACAGAAGGAACTGAAAAAGTGGATCAACACCGCAGTCACCAAGGAACTCTGCTCCGACAAGCCCAGCGAGATCACGAGAGTGTCTCTGCTGCGTGCCAGATTTGCAGAGGAACTGGCACCTGTTTTCGGCAAGGCCAACATGTCACAGGAACTTTTCCTTATGGGACTTTTCTCAGTTTTGGATATCATCCTGGACAAGCCCATGGAGGAGGCTCTGGAGAGTATCAGCATCTCAAAGGAGATCAGAGAGGCTCTGGTAGAGGGCAAGGGCGAGTTGTACGAGATTTTAAATTTCGTCAAGGAATACGAGAACGCATCATGGCAGGAGGTAAGCCGACTCATGATCCTGAGCAATGTAGACATGAACGATGTTTACAATATCTACCTCGGATCGCTGTCATGGTATCGTGAGTTGATCAATCTGTAAGCTGGGGGGCTTCAATATTATGTATACAGACCGGGGGCTATTATTAAGTCCCCGGTTTTTTGAGGAATAAGATCCTTTAGGAGGTAAAAATGGCATTTAGTAAAAAGCCCGTCAACGGCATGCGAGACATCCTGCCCTATGAGAGCCGGGTCAGGGATTACGTCACCGGCGTGATAAAGGACACTTACAGGAGCTTCGGGTTCACGCCCATCGAGACACCCTGCATGGAGTCCATCGGCAATCTGTCAGGCAAGCAGGGCGGAGAAAATGAAAAGCTCATCTTTAAGGTTTTAAAAAGAGGAGAGAAGCTGAAGCTGGATGAGGCAAAGGAGGAGCTGGACGTAGTGGACTACGGCATGAGATACGATCTGACCGTACCCCTTTCCAGATTCTATGCTGCTCACGGCAATGATCTGCCCACGCCCTTTATGGCTTTGCAGATTGGAAATGTGTGGCGCGCCGACCGTCCCCAGAGAGGACGTTACAGACAGTTCACTCAGTGTGACATAGACATCCTCGGCGACCCCACCAATCTGGCAGAGATAGAGCTTATCACAGCCACCACCACCTGCCTGGGCAAACTGGGCTTTAAGGGTTTTGAGATCCGTATCAATGACCGTCGTGTATTAAAGGCTATGGCAGCCTACGCAGGCTTTGCTGAGAATAGCTTCGACGAGGTCTTCATCAGCCTGGATAAAATGGATAAGATCGGTATAGATGGCGTCCATGATGAATTGGTGGAGCGTGGTTACGATGGCGGTTCGGTTGACAAATACCTGGCGCTGTACAGTGAGCTGGCCAATGAGCGTTCCGTGGTCGGCGGCATGAAGACGCTTTCTGAAAAGCTGGGTGAGTATCTCTCCGATGATGTGGCCAGCTGGATGAGTGGGATAGCAGCCGCTGTGGAGGCAGCCAAGGGCGCAGACTTCGAGCTGGTCTTTGACCCCACTCTGGTCCGTGGCATGAGTTACTACACAGGCACTATCTTCGAGATAGCCATCCCCGAGTTCGGCGGCAGCTGCGGTGGCGGCGGACGCTACGATGAGATGATCGGACGTTTCTCCGGTCAGCAGGTTCCCGCCTGCGGCTTTTCCATCGGTTTCGAGCGCATCATTTTGCTCCTGATGGAGAGCAACTTCACCGTGCCGGGAGACGAAAACCGCATCGCCTATCTCATTGACAAGAAGCTCCCCGCAGAGCGCATATCAGAAGTGATGAAAGAGGCCGATGCCGCCCGTTCAGATGGCAAGCAGGTATTGATCGTTCGCATGAATAAAAACAAGAAGTTCCAAAAAGAGCAATTAACAGCTCAGGGGTATACAGAATTCAAAGAATTTTTTGCTGATTAGTAAGTGCGGAGTAGTATAAAACAGGAGGACAAAATGGCAGAGAGTATAAGCGGATTAAAAAGGAGTCACAGATGTGCCGAGGTTACCACAGGTGACATCGGAAGCAACGTGACATTAATGGGTTGGGTGCAGAAGCGCCGCAACCTCGGTTCACTGATCTTTGTAGATCTTCGAGACCGTAGCGGCCTCATGCAGGTAGTATTCGATGAGCCCGTAATAGGAACCGAGGGATTCGAAAAAGCCGGCACTTTGCGAAGCGAATTCGTAATAGCCATCACAGGCAAAGTACAGAGAAGAACGGCAGCGGTAAACGAAAAACTGGCTACCGGTGAAATAGAAGTGATCGCAGAGACCCTGCGCATCCTGTCAGAAGCCGATACCCCTCCCTTCCCTGTGGAGGAGGACAGCAAGACCAAGGACGAGCTGCGCCTGAAGTACAGATACCTGGACCTGCGTCGCCCGGACCTCATGAGCAAACTGATGCTCAGATCCAAGGCAGTAGCCTCCGTCAGACACTTTTTGGAGGAGGAAGGCTTCATCGAGGTAGAGACACCCATTTTGCAGAAGTCTACTCCCGAGGGTGCCCGCGACTACCTGGTACCCAGCCGTATCCATCCCGGCAGCTTCTACGCTCTGCCCCAGTCACCCCAGCTTTTCAAACAGCTTCTGATGGTGTCCGGTTTTGACCGCTACTATCAGATCGCAAAGTGCTTCAGGGACGAGGATCTGAGAGCTGACAGACAGCCTGAGTTTACACAGATCGACCTGGAGATGTCATTCGTACAGCAGGATGATGTAATAGATGTGACGGAGCGACTCATCGCCAGGACCTTCAAGGAGACACTGGGTGTGGACGTACAGGTGCCCATTCCCCGTATGACCTGGAAGGAAGCCATGGACCGTTTCGGCTCCGATAAGCCCGATATGAGATTCGGCATGGAGCTTTGTGATATCTCAGATGTGGTGAAGTCATGTGGATTTGGAGTGTTCACCGGTGCCATAGAGGGCGGCGGTTCCGTCAGGACCATCACCGTGCCCGGCATGGGCGGTATAGCCCGCAAGAAGCTGGACAAGCTGACAGAAGAGGCCAAGGGCATGGGAGCCAAGGGGCTTTCATACATCACCATTGGAGAGGATGGCGCTATCGCAAAGTGCAGCTTTGCAAAGTTCGTCACCGAGGATGAGCAGGCAGCCATTGTAAAGGCAGCAGGTGCAGGTGCCAATGACCTGATCCTCATTGCCGCTGATAGAAACAAGACCGTTTGGGAGGTGCTGGGCAGTCTCCGCTGCTCACTGGCCGCAGAGCTGGGCCTCTATGATGAGAATGAGTTTAAGTTTTTGTGGGTGACCGACTTCCCGGTATTCGAGTGGTCCGATGAGCAGGGCAGATATCTGGCCATGCATCATCCCTTTACCATGCCGGCAGAGGAGGACATCGATATCATCAATACCGACAGAAAGGGCGAGGCCCGTTCCATCGCCTACGATATAGTACTTAACGGCACGGAGCTGGGAGGCGGCAGTGTCCGTATCCACAGGGATGACGTGCAGGAAAAGATGTTTGAGGCTCTTGGATTCACACCTGAGCAGGCTCACGAGCGTTTCGGCTTCCTCCTGGATGCCTTCCGCTATGGAGTGCCGCCTCACGCAGGACTGGCCATCGGACTGGATCGTATGATCATGCTCATGACCGGGGCCGATTCCATCCGTGACGTGATCGCATTCCCGAAGGTGAAGGATGCGTCGGATCTTCTGACCGAATGTCCCGCACCGGTGGATGATAAGCAGCTGGAGGAGTTGTATATTTCGGTAACAGAAGAATAAAAGATTCTTCGTCACTTCGTTCCTCAGAATGACAGGGGAGTAAAGTCATCCTGAGTGAAGTAGGACAGTGGAATTTTGTCATCCTGAGCGAAGCACGAAGTGCGAAGTCGAAGGATCCTATGATTGAGAGGAGAGGGGAAGTTATGACAGTTAGAGAATGCTATGATCTCATCGGCGATTATGATCGGGTATACGCCTGCTTTCATAACGATGAAAAGATCGCAAAGTTTTTAAAAATGTTTTTGGCTGACGAGAACTATAAAAAGCTGTCTGAGGCGCTGGCGGCAGGTGATGTGGACACCGCTTTTCTGGCGGCACATACCCTGAAGGGAGTGTGTCAGAACCTGGCGCTGGACGATCTGTACAATGCGGATGTCCAGGTGACAGAAGCACTCCGTGGCAATGACCTTCTCAAGGCCAGGGAACTTTTCCCGGATGTGGAGCGGGAGTACACCAACGTGGAACTTGCCATCAAGGGGTTAGTGTGACCGTTTCCAAATAAGGGACTTTATTACTTGCCTATTTTCCGGCCTGCTGCGTTGTCTTCTACAATTGAACGTTAGTAGTTCAATTGTCATGAATCGCCGATGCTACGGCATCGACTCAATCAGACGCCTTGCAGGATCGAAAAATATTCTGCGTAAAAAGACCAGATATTTGAAAACGGGCACACTAGTATAAGGAGGATAGATAAATGGCGCAGTTATGGGGCGGCAGATTTGAGAAAGCAACGGATGATATGGTCTATGCTTTCAATGCTTCTATCAATTTCGACAAAAGACTCCTGCGAGAGGATATAACAGGCAGCAGGGTGCATGCTAAGATGCTGGCAAAGCAGGGGATCATAAGTGACGATGAGTGTTCACAGATCGTTGACGGCCTGGATCGGATCCTGAGTGATGTGGAAAGCGGCAGCCTCATTATCACTGAGGAATACGAGGATGTCCACAGCTTCGTGGAGGCCACCCTTACGGATCGTATCGGCGACGCCGGCAAAAAGCTTCACACCGGCAGATCCAGAAACGATCAGGTGGCACTGGATATGAGACTCTACACCCGCGGCAGGGTGGAGGCCATGGCCGACCGTCTGACGGATATCATGAAGGCCATTTTGTCCATAATGGAGAAAAACATCGACACCTACATGCCGGGATTTACCCATCTGCAAAAGGCACAGCCCGTGACCCTGGCTCATCATATGGGAGCTTATTTTGAGATGTTTAAAAGGGATAGGGAACGCATGGCATCCATCCGTGAGCGGATGAACTACTGTCCCCTGGGCAGCGGTGCATTGGCCGGTACCACCTATCCGCTGGACCGAGAGTATGTGGCAGAAGAGCTTGGCTTTGATCGTGGCCCCACACCCAATTCAATGGACGGTGTCAGTGACCGCGACTATCTCATTGAGTTTTTGTCAGCACTTTCAACTGTGATGATGCACCTGTCCAGATTCTCCGAGGAGATAATAATCTGGAACAGTGACGAATATCGTTTTGTGGATATCGACGACGCATATTCCACAGGCAGTTCCATCATGCCCCAGAAGAAAAATCCTGACATCGCCGAACTGGTACGTGGCAAGACGGGCCGGGTGTATGGTGCGCTCATGTCACTTTTGACTACGATGAAGGGCATCCCCCTGGCATACAATAAGGATATGCAGGAGGACAAGGAGATGGCCTTTGACGCCATGGATACGGCTGAGAATTGTCTGATCCTTTTCACCGGAATGCTTGAGACCATGAGGTTTAATGATAAGGTGATGGAGGCTTCGGCTACCAGGGGCTTCACCAATGCCACGGATGCGGCAGACTATCTGGTGAAAAACGGAGTGCCCTTCCGTGATGCCCATGGCATCATCGGTCGGCTGGTGCTCTACTGCATAGAGGAAAAATGCGCCATCGATGACGTGCCTCTTGAAAAGTTGCAGGAGTTCTCTCCAAAGTTTGGTGAAGATATCTACGATGCTATTTCCCTCAGGACCTGTGTGGACCGTCGTCTGACTGTGGGCGCCCCGGGACATGAGGTGATGGAAGAGTATATTAAAAAATGTGCTGAAGAAGTTTAAAGATCCTTCGTCGCTACGCTCCTCAGGATGACACAGGAAAAAGTCATCCTGAGAAAAACGGGATTACCATGTCATCCTGAGCGTGATGAAGCTTCTGTCATAGACAGAAGCTTGAAGAAGTCATCGGAGATGACTTCAACCTAGCGAAGGATCTTTTTTTAGTATCCGAATTATACTTTCCACATCATCATAGGGTAACTGTCCGGGGGCGGAGGCCGCATCCCCATCGGCAGCAAAAGTCACAGCTGACCCGAACATGAAGCCCCCTATACGGGAGAGGACTCCCATGGGTCCCATGGACATGGTGATGACGGGAACGCCCTGATGGGATGATGCAAACCAATCGGTTACGGACAACAGATTCGACACATCCTGCATCCCGGTGGGCATCACTGCCAGCTTTACAATATCTCCATCCACATCCGCCATCTGCGACATGAGTTCACGCATGACTGCACGGGTGGGAGTCTCATTGAAATCATGGTGGGATACCACCACCAGAGCACCCCGTTCATGAAGTCTCTCGATAAGCCTGAGGGGGTTCTCATAGGAAAAATATTCCACATCTATAAGGTCCGCTGAATGAGCCTGTGCCATGGTAATCAAAAGTGCCTTTCGCTCATCCTGATCCATGGTGCATTTTCCACCCTGATCACGGGATCTTAAGGTGACGATAAGGATCGTATCCGGCGTGATCTCACGCAGCAAGTTAAGGACCTCCAGGACCCTTTCATTGTTTGATATACCTTCAAAAAAGTCAGCCCGCCATTCTATCATTTCCACACCGGCGTCCACAAGTTTTTTGGCACGTGAGATTATCCCGTCTGCAGTATCGTCGGTTATGGGAACACAAATTAACGGAGTCTTTGCGTCGATGAGACGCCCTTTTATCAATACAGGCATATGTCCTCCTCAAGATCCTTCGCACGGTTGAAGTCATCTCTGATGACTTCTTTAAGCTTCTGTTTCTGGCAGAAGCTTCATCACGCTCAGGATGACATCCGGCGGTCATTATGAGGAGTGTGGTGATGAAGAATCTTTCTAAAATATAATTGATAACAATATGGTAATATAATATAATAAAGGAAGTTGCGAGGCAACACCAATAATGTATTTGGGAGGAGGATTAGTATGAAGCAGAACGAGATGCTGGCCATGATCCTGGCAGGCGGAAGAGGCTCGAGACTTAAGGATCTGACCAATAAGGTTGCAAAGCCTGCGGTGTCTTTCGGGGGAAAGTACCGTATCATCGATTTTCCGCTTTCCAATTGTGCTAACAGCGGCATCGATGTTGTGGGCGTTTTGACTCAGTATGAGTCTGTTTTACTTAACAGCTATGTGGCGGCAGGCGGTCAGTGGGGACTGGACACCAGGGACAGCGGTGTGTACGTTTTACCACCCCGTGAAAAGGCTGACGCGGACTTGGATGGATATCGCGGCACGGCAGATGCCATTTCTCAGAGTATCGATTTTATAGACAATTATGATCCGGAGTATCTTCTCATTCTTTCCGGAGATCACATTTATAAGATGAACTACGACGAGATGCTGGACTTCC
>JAILEN010000092.1 GCA_024687655.1 Lachnospiraceae bacterium
GGAATTAATAAATAATAATCCTGTATTTGGTCTGGGGATGGAAGGAATACGAGCCAGAGGGTATTGGGTGTATGTGGGAAATGCGAGACCGCATAATGAATTCCTGCAATATGCATTATTTTATGGCATACCGGCAGGAGTGCTTTATTTCTCCGGTTGTCTTAGCGCATTTTTACATGATCTGAAATACAAGAATGAATTAGATGGTATAACCGTTACTTTTCTGGTCGTAGCTTTCGGTTATCTGGTATCGTCGTTTTTCGGACTGACGCTTTATAGTACTGCTCCTTATTTGTTTATTACGCTTGGGTTGGGAATATATTCAAACAAAAAAGGCTCCCCGGAATAGGGAGCCCATAATTTAACTGAAACTTATGGTTTATGATCCGCTTACTGTAGAAACGTCCACAAAAGATGCATTTGCTGACGTTGCGGCAAATGTTACTGTTCCATCTTTAGCTACACTTACAGTAACACAAGCGGAGGGAGCTACGCCTGACAAATTCTGACCAGCTACATCTGTAACATCTATAATCCAGTTATCTGTATTCTGTTGCTTCAATGTAATCGTTTTATAGTATCCTGTAACGGATGCTGGAGCTGTAAGGATAGCTGTTGAGCACTCTGCGTATGCATTTCTTAAATTAGCAAGATCTGTGCCTTCGCGCGCCTTCTCTAACTGGCTGTTAAAAATCGGAATACTGATTGCTACCAGCACGGCGATGATTGCAACTACGATAAGCAGCTCTGCCATCGTGAAACCTTTTTTGTTCTGTAATTTCTTCATTACCTACTCCTTTCTGGTATGATGTCTACGACATCGGTTAATGTGATAAATGATGTGCCTGTGTCCGTAGACACCTTCTATGGATAAAGTACTCGGGATATTTTCTCCGGCACTTTGACAAATGACGTGATACAGATTTCACTTGTCCTTGTATCCATTGATTGTACTCTTTTTTTTCGCCACTTTCAAGCCCAAAATGTAGTGATTCCGCGAAAAACAAGGTGTGTGCTTCACCTTTCAAGTATAATATCGGCGATTTGCTCCGATACTTTACTACTGCCGCTCACATTATTATATTCGAACAGATCACCCGCAAAAACAGGGTCATATTCAATCTCTTGTAAAAACTTCTTTCCACCTTTATAATAACGGAGACATATACAAAGGGTGGGAAAAGATGGAAAAGAAAAGGATCAACTGGATAGACATGGCAAAAGGCTACGGTATACTGGCTGTATTCATCGGCCACATGGTGCAGAGTTCTGCGCTGGGGCTCTTTGTGTATTCATTCCATCTGCCCCTGTTCTTCTTTCTCTCAGGATATCTGTTCAAAGCAGATGACGGCTTTGGATCATTTATAAAGAAAAAAAGCCGGTCCATTCTCCTGCCGTATTTTACTCTGGGATTGCCGGTGGTCTTCTGCGATGCTTTCTATCCCCTGCTGTTTTCGGGACAGCACTTTACCATGGAGCATCTGATGTATGAACTGTCAAAAGAGTTCATGCAGTTTTTGTTTCAATGCCGATATGCAACCCTGTGGTATCTGGCGGTTTTATTCGGTGTAAACATATTGATGTATTTTATATGTAAGATAAAAAGCACCATCATACAGATCGTCATTGTGATCGCAGCGTTTACAGCTTCAATGATCTACTATGCCATGGGCGGGACCGAGCTGCCCTGGAATGTGGACGTGGCATTTCCTGCCCTGATCTTTTTCGCCTTTGGATACCTGACGAAGGGAAGCAGCCTTTTTGATGACAAGATCACAAAAGCCGGGCACAAGGCCACGATGTTACTCATCTTTTTGGCCATAAACATCATTTTTAATATCCTTACGATCCTGATATCCGGATACGGACTGGAGATGTATCGCTGCAGCTATGGCATACCTCCACTGACTGTGATATCTGCATTTGCAGGGATATTATCCACAGTGGTCCTGTCTCAGATGGCCACATCCAGGCCTGTTTTATATATAGGAAAAAACTCTCTCATATTTTTTATGTGGCACCAGGCGGTGGTATACCCTCTGATGGACCAGCTCTATCACGCTCTGGGAATAGACGGATACGGTTCAAACCCTCTGGAATTTCTCATCATTCTTTTTACGAGACTCATATTAGTCTGCCTTATCATGTGGGGACTCACGGAGCTTGTGCGACACACCCCGCTTAGGATCTTTGTAGGAAAATAGAAGAGGAGCGGATAACCGCCCCTCAGTATCAGTATTTATTATGCACTTTCTCTGCGAAGCAGAGCACATCCTTTATTTCAACAGCTGTTCCGTCGTCCAGTACAAAATGTCCGCTCATCCTGCCGAAAACCTGATGCTGGTCAGATACGATGAGTTTGAAATCCATTTTTGCAAAACGATCCAGGATGGGCACAAACTCCATCTCAAATCTCCTGTCCGATGAGGTCATATGCCAGGTTTTCATATAGGAGGGACGGTCCATATCCATGGGATCAGGATCATCGGGAATGCCAAAGGACAGATCATCCAGCTTGTGGGCCACACCATCCCAGAAAATGATATTCTCACTGGCGGCGGAGGTGTCGCCAAAGCCATATCCTATGTTAAAGCCGAAACTGTGGCCATCCACAACTGCGTTTCCGTTGCCCCAGTACCAGGTGTTGTCATAGGTCCACACCCCTCTGCCCCAGTCCAGGGAGCCGAAATCATACTCGGGATTGAAACGGTATTCCACACCATCAAAGCAGACACAGCCGGAGGCCCTCATGGTATTTATCTTTTGATTATAGTAAAAATGTCCTGTCTTTTCCCATGGAGTAGCGATAACCATGGTGTCCATATCAGGCTGTTCAAGTATGATATCTGCCGTAAGGGGCTTGCCCTCAAAGAAATTGTCAAAATCACAGGTGATATGTCGGGATGAGGCGGCTTTTTCAAACCTCATCTTAAGCCGCTTGTCCTCGTATATCACATCTCCCGCATCCGAGGTCTCCGGCAGATGCAGCCTGCCCATGGGGAACACATTAAGAACTGTCTCGGTATGCTCACGATCCTCGTCCAGATGCAAAAGGGAAACCGACTGCAGTCCCACATATCCGTCATCCGAAATGGTAAAAGCCGCCGCAAAGCTTTTTGTGCCGTCATTTTTCCCATCATGGATGATGATATAATAATCCCATTCCTTGATCCGGATCTTCGGCGCTCTGATATCACTGCGCCTGTAATCCCAAAGCTGGCGTCTGGCCCATCCGGGCTCTGTCAGATTGCCGTTTTCATCCAAAAGCGGCGTCTGCGTTTTTATCTCATGGTTTCTCATACTCATGTCCTGTCAAAATATGCCTTGCCGTCATCCGGCAAAAAATAGGTGCGGATATTTCCCTGGGTTGATACTATGACCAGTTCGTTTGATGACTCCAGATAATAAACGTCATCCCCATCCTCAGCCTCGACCTTATGGAGGGCTTTCGAATTGTTTACCACATCTGAAGCCGCTTTCTCATACTCATTAGCATTTTCAAAACCCATGGCCACGCCATGCTTCTCAAAATGCTCCTGCAATCGCTCCTCATTGGCAAAGGTATAATCAACGTAGGAACTGTCACTTTTGACACTTTCCTCAACCAGGGCGTCCGTAGCGATAAGTCCCTTGTCATATGCGACCCGCCATAATACTGACGATGCCGCAATGATTATGACAAATACCATTATTTTCAAACTGTTTTTATATCTTCTGTCGTTATCCATAATCCTCTCATTATATTAATGTGCCCGTTTCCAAATACCGCACTCATTTTACTACAACTCAACTGTAAAATCACGCAAAAGATCACGGCAATTTTGTAATCTAAAATTTCTTCTTGACAGATTCCTGTCGTTTGTTCTATACTATACGTTGCGTTATTTTCGGGAGGGGGTAGGTGCGCCCTTTTCCAAAATAATCGGCTTTGCTACGCGCCTATTTTCCGCCCTGCTGCGTTGCCCTCTACAATTGAACGTTAGTAGTTCAATTGTCATGAGTCGCCGATGCGCCGGCATCGCCTCATTCAGGCGCCTTGCAGGATCGAAAAATAATCAGCGTAAAAAGCCGAAGATTTTGAAAAAGGCCGCACTCCTATACTCTCTTGGAAAAGCGGTTTCTAAGATGAAAACAGTAATTCATAATGAGAGGTGAAACGTCAATGGAGAAAAACAGAATACATCCCGTGAAAGCCGGCAAAGGTATACGCATGAGCTACTCACGACGGAATGAGGTTCTTCAGATGCCCAACTTCATTGAAGTCCAAAAGAAATCCTACGAATG
>JAILEN010000099.1 GCA_024687655.1 Lachnospiraceae bacterium
TGAACAACAAGTCAAAGGGTGACTGGGCCTATGCACTTTTGGATCTGGACGGCCCTCTGACCCAGGAAGTCATCGACAACCTTCTGGCTATTGAGGAGTGCGTCGGAGTCCATGTAGTAAAAACGAGAATGTAAGATCTTCGGGCTACGCCCTCAGAATGACATGGTCGTACAGGCTTCTGAGGAAGGCGAAGGATTTGACCGCAATGTCATTCTGAGCGTGTTGAAGCTTCTGCCAGAGGCAGAAGCCTGAAGAAGTCATCAGAGATGACTTCAACCTGTTGAAGCTTCTGCCAGAGGCAGAAGCCTGAAGAAGTCATCAGAGATGACTTCAACCTGTTGAAGCTTCTGTCAGAGCCAGAAGCTTGAAGAAGTCATCGAAGATGACTTCAACCTAGCGAAGAATCTTTATGGAGAAATAAAGTGAAGAGAAAAGCGTTTGCAATTCCATATCTGTACTGGATGATAGTGTTCGCGGTGATCCCGCTGTTCATGCTGGTGAGGTACGCCCTTTTTGACGACAGGGGCAACATGACCACGGCATTTTTTGCGGAAGCTCTGACTGCGGTCCACTTCCGTTCATTTTTGCTGTCCTTTTTACTGGCATTTTTATGCACGTTCATATGCCTTTTGCTGGCATACCCCCTGTCACTTGTCCTAAAGAGCCTGCATATAAATGAAACCGGAGTCATGATCCTCATAGTCATAGCTCCCATGTGGATGAACTATGTCCTGCGCATCATGTCCTGGCAGCTGCTTCTGTCAAGAAACGGTGTCATCAACCTGATACTGACCACACTGGGACTGCCGCCCCAGGATCTGGGCAATTCTGCAGCGGCCATAGTCATAGGCATGGTCTACGACTATCTGCCTTTCATGCTGCTTCCTGTGTATCACACCATTTTATCCATAGACGAGAGACTTATAGATGCAGCCCATGATCTGGGCGCCGGCAGGCTTGCGGTTTTTTCCAGAGTGATCTGGCCCCTTTCCCTGCCCGGAGTCATCAGTGGAGTGATCATGGTATTTATCCCGTCCCTTACCACCTTTGCCATCTCAGACATGCTGGGTGGCGGAAAGGTGATGCTCATAGGTAACATCATCGAGCAGGAGTTCATCACTTCCATGGACTGGCACACCGGTTCCGCCCTGTCACTTCTGCTTCTCATTTTCACCATCCCCGGTCTGTTTATGCAGAGTAAGTAGCGAAATTAATATTACCATCTATTGTTTTTATTTTTGGCATATTGGGTTATAATCTCTATTCATAAGAGGAATATGTATGTAGTAATATACGATGCCCTTTGAAATCCCAGGTTACCATGGGACCGCCCATTATGGATCTGGTGGCAGTATTCAGGGATATGATCTCTGCACCACAGGGCGACAGCACACATCATATAGAGTTTAGCGTTGGTATGCCGAAGGAGTTGATAGTACAGGCGGGAAATATGTTTTTCATGAAGTACACGGGCATTACTGATCCGTCCGAGTTGGAGGCATATTACAAGAAACTGGGGCTTTTATATGCGATGAATGTGGTACTTATGCCGGGAACCGGGTCAGAAACTGCGATGAAGCTTGGAAAGGGCATAATGGATAAGCTTTTGTATCCTGTGGTTATTCCTAATGAACAGGCTATCCGGGGTCTGCTTCAGACCATGTGAGGGGAATGATAATGGCTGTAGAAGATGGAATGTGGATAATGCGGGGTTTGAGTTGGGATGATCCATATCGTATACGAACCTGGCAGGAACTGGTCAATTGGATAAATGAGATAGGCTTTCTCCCATTATTTGCAAATGATATCCGGGGATTTTCCGCTGAAGAGCATGTTTCGCCGGATTATTGGTGGACGGGTATCAGGGATGAGGATCCCTGGGAGTGGCGTGAGATCATTGCTTCGAGCAGACAGGTGGCTTATGGCAAGTTTTTTGACAAGAAGGCCGGTTTTATAAGCGTAGACTGGCTGCCATACTTTGCCAACTTCAGACGCGAGGGATATGATTTTGATGCCAGATGGGAAGATGGCCATGCGAGTATGCGTGAGAAAAAGATCATGGATATCCTGACCGGGACAGATGAAGACGGCGACATGACATTCCCTGACGATGAGATCCTTTCCACTGATCTGAAGAAGATGGCCGGATTTGGAAAAAAGGGGGAAAAGAACTATCCGGGTATTATTACCGGGTTGCAGATGCAGACATATCTCGTGATCACAGATTTCCACAGGAGGGTGAACAAGAGAGGTGAGCAGTATGGGATGCCGGTATCGGTCATGCTGGCGCCGGAGGCTGTGTGGGGATATGAAAAGGTAACATCGGCCTATGATGAATCTCCCGCAGGATCATGGAAACGGATAGCGGATCATGTAAAGGACCAGTATCCGGACGCAGATCAAAAAGCCATAGAAAAGCTTATAGGCAAGTGCCCAGAAAAATGATCGATGAAGAAGGTACCATAGTTTAGGCTTATGACAAGGGAAAGCAGCAGATAACGCCACACAGATACTGGGGGTGTGCTGGCTGCAGTACAGGGTATGATAAGAAAGATAACTGTTACATTATTACTTACGGCATCAATGCTGCTCACATCATGTGGACCGGCAGCTGAGACTGTTCTGGAAAAAGTGGATACAGCCGTACTTAATAAATACAAGGAAATGTCAGCAGGGGAGATCGTGGCATCACTTACCCTTGAGCAGAAGGCTGCCCAGATGGTGCAGGACCTATGAGTGCTTTTCCGATGACAATGAGATCATAAAGGAGCTTTTTACCGCCACTTTGAGCGGCCACATGCATCAGTCTCATTTTATACCTTTTTATACTTTTCGAAATTTTTAATACCTTTTTATACTTTTTATCAGTCTTTTAATTAGGCAGAGGCGGTGGCGGAGGAGGGTTAACTCTTTTACATAGAAAGCCGATACATCCTGTAGGGAATATAGGAGGAGTCAAATATGGTCGTTCAACACAACCTACAGGCTGCGAATACAAACAGGCAGTTGGGTATAGTTTCTAACGCTGCAAGTAAATCTACTGAAAAACTCTCATCGGGATACAAAATAAACAGAGCTGCGGATGATGCCGCAGGATTGTCTATATCGGAGAAGATGCGTTGTCAGGTTAGGGGACTTGATAAGGCCTCTGCCAATGCATCTGATGGCATCTCACTGGTACAGACGGCTGAGGGCGCTTTGAATGAAGTGCATAGCATACTGCAGCGTATGAATGAGCTTGCGACACAGGCGGCAAATGATACGAATACAACCGTGGACCGATCGGCAATTAAAGCAGAGATAGACGAATTGGCCAGTGAAATTGACAGGGTGGCTAGCACGACGCAGTTTAACTCTATGAATCTTCTTGATGGGTCTTTTTTGGGGAAAAATCTCCAGGTTGGTGCACTTTCAGGACAAAGGATAGAACTGAACATCCGCGCTATGGATGCTCACGGGTTGGGACTGTCATTTCCGTATCAACCGGTTGGCATGACAAGAAAAGAAGGAATTGAGAATCTTAAACGTCTACTTGAAAGTAAGGTCTCTATAGATAACATTGAATCAGATGATGAAAAGATCAATAATGCTTATTACGGTGGAGGTTCCTACATAGATGGTACGAACCCAAGGGAAAAAAACATGTACACTGACGGAGATAACCATCTATGGGTAGACACTTTCGAAACAGCCGGCCTGACTATGAAGGTAATTCAAAATTCCATCGATGTAGTATCCGAAATGCGTTCCCGGCTTGGCGCTACCCAAAACCGTCTTGAACATACCATAGCAAATCTTGATACAACCTCAGAAAACACATCCGCAGCAGAGTCTCGCATACGCGATACAGATATGGCAAAGGAAATGGTTACATACAGCAAGAACAATATCCTGCAGCAGGTAGGTCAGTCGATGTTGGCCCAGGCGAACCAGTCTACACAGGGAGTATTGTCTGTTCTTGGTTGATTCCATCAAATAAACACACCGGCTACCAAAAGTGGTAAACCGGCGTGTTTTTTGTTATAAGAATGAAAACCGCTCACGCGGCTCAAAAAGAACACAGCATAAACGTTGGCGGAGTGATCATAAAGGTAGAGGGTGAAAAGGGCGATCTGGATATTCTTTTTGTTACGCCCAATGGTCACAGCAAGGGAATCGGGTATGCGGCGTGGTGTGAGGTTGAAAAGCTGCATCCTGAAGTGAAGATCTGGGAGACGGTTACGCCATATTTTGAGAAACGCAATATCCATTTCTATGTGAACCGCTGTGGGTTCCATATCGTGGAGTTTTATAACAGCCATCATCCTGACCCTAATGAGCCGGAAGGAGAGCATATGGATTTGGACGATCAGTTCCCGGATGGGATGTTCAGGTTTGAGAAGAGGCTTTGATTTTCGGAGGAGAGAAAATGATCGATTACGGTTTAAAGGACAAAGTGGCCCTGATCACTGGGGTGAATAATCCCCAGGGCATTGGCGCAACTACAGCCATAGCATTCGCGCGCGAAGGTGCAAAGCTTGTCTTAGTATATAAGAAGGTTGACCGGCCGTTTGATAGGGAAAAGACCGATAAAAATGGGGTGGACAGGTATTATGCGGCAAATGCGGGTGACGCGGAGCACTTAGAAAGCAGATTACGGGAGATGGATGCAGAATATCTTATCCTCGAAAGGGATATTTCCGACGAGGAGACCGTAAAAGGAATCTATGCAGAGGCTTTAGAAAGGTTTGGAGAAGTAGATATTCTGGTCAATAATGCTGCAACGGATGATGAAACAGGGGCTGATACAATAGAATCTATTACTCAAAAGGTTATAGACGATACCTTTGCGGTCAATGTGCGGGGAAGCATTATGATGATTCGGGAATTTGTAAGTCATCGAGGTGATTACGGCAGGATCCTTAACATTTCTACGGATGCAG
>JAILEN010000114.1 GCA_024687655.1 Lachnospiraceae bacterium
GGTACATCTCACTCAATAGAAACCACATATGACTACCATATGCCCCGAATAGTTTCAAAACTGATTAAGTCGACACACTGGTTGCAAACGAAAAGGAAGATGGTCCTCTGGCGCGGTGCGTTATCGAACATCTAATTTAAGTAAGTTACGGAGGTTATAGGATGAACGCACAGGAAGTTATCAAAAACATTGAAAATGAGCAGCTCAAGGAGTCTCTGCCCGAGATTAACGTAGGTGATACCGTTAAGGTTCACGCTAAGATCAAGGAGGGTAACCGTGAGAGGATCCAGGTTTTCGAGGGTACGGTGCTTAAGATCCAGGGCGGCAGCAACAGAGCTACTTTTACAGTTCGTAAGTTTTCTAACGGCGTAGGCGTTGAGAAGACATGGCCCATGCACAGCCCCATCGTTGAGAAGATCGAGGTTGTCCGTCATGGTAAGGTTCGCAGAGCTAAGCTTAACTATCTGCGTGGCCGCGTTGGTAAGCGCGCCAAGGTTAAAGAGGCCATCAAGTAGTTCTAAATTAATCTGTTTTTTCGGGGCTTTCACTTGTGAAAGCTCCTTTTTTTTGTTAAAATATATTAGTTATGAAGTTATTTTCAAATAAGAGAAAAAACAGCCTGGATTTCAATCGAAAGCGGGTACATTTTGAGATAGGGAGCTTAAAGCCGCTGGCGGTTCTTTTGGTTGAGATGGCGCTGGTAGTGCTTTTGGCATTCGGTGTGGTGGAGGCTTTCGGCATTAGGTTTTCGGTGCCCGGCGAGTCCATGGAGCCCACCCTTTCATCCGGCGACGTGGTATTGATGAACAGGCTTTTTATCAAGGTGGTCCCTCCCAATACCAATGACGTGGTGGTTTTTCTGCCGCCCAACAACCTGAGCGCCCAGTACAGTATCAAGCGTATCGTGGCTACTCCGGGGGATACGGTCCAGGTCAAAAACGGCAGGATATACGTTAACGGTGAGGCCTTTCACGACAAGGCTGAGACGGAGAGCATAGTGGATGCGGGACTGGCTTCCGCAGAGATCACCCTGGAGGACGACGAGTATTTTGTGATGGGTGATAATCGCAACAACTCCGAGGACAGCAGATATGAGACCATCGGCAATATCCACAGGGAGGACATTATGGGCTCCGCGTGGTTCATGGTGGGAGAGAACAGGATAGGATTGGTGTACTGATGGATATACAGTGGTACCCGGGACATATGACAAAGGCCATCCGGCAGATGAAGGAGGATATCAAGGTCATCGACCTGATCATCGAGCTTCTGGACGCCAGGATCCCTCTGGCCAGCCGCAATCCGGAGATCGACAGTCTCGGTGCCGGCAAGGCCAGGCTTTTACTCCTCAACAAGAGGGATCTCAGTGACGATAAAATAACTGAGGAGTGGCTTTCATATTTCAGGGAAAAGGGCTTTGTGGCCATCGCCATGGATGCCCGCAAAAAAAGCGATGTGAAGCGGGTGGACGCAGCAGTAGAGGAAGCCTGCAAAAAAAAGCGGGAGCGCAATAAAAAGAGGGGTATCATGAACCGCCCCATCAGAGCCATGGTGGTGGGTATCCCCAACATCGGCAAGAGCTCCTTTATCAATTCCTATGCGGGACGTGCTGCTGCCAAGACAGGCAACACTCCCGGAGTGACAAAGGGCAAGCAATGGATCAGACTGAAAAAGGACTTGGAGCTTCTGGATACCCCCGGCATACTCTGGCCCAAGTTTGAGGACAAGAGGGTTGGACAGTACCTGGCGGCACTGGGTGCCATTCGGACAGAGGTTTTTGATAATGATGAGTTGGCGCTTCATATGACGGCGGTTTTGGCACAGAGATATCCGGGTATGCTGGCTGAGCATTACGGTATCACGGAGTCGGAGGATGGAGTGGCCATGATATATGATGTGGCGGATAAGCGGCACATTATCAAGGCAGGTGGCGAGGCCGATTACAGCAAGGCGGCTAGGCTGATCCTGGATGATATTAAAAACGGCAGGATGGGCAGGCTATCATTGGAGAGTCCGTCGGAGATATGATAGGACCGCGAAGGATTTTAAAAAGGAGATTATTAAAATGGACAAGGAAATGAATACCACGGAAGCAGTTATGACTGAGGCAGAGGAGCCGAAGCCCTCGCTTATAAATGAGATAATCCAGCTGGTGACCTATATTCTGGTCATCTTTGTGATCACGTTTTTGATCCTGCATTTTGTGGGACAGCGCACCAGGGTCAGCGGGTCATCCATGGAGGATACTCTTTCCGACGGTGACAATCTCATAGTTGAAAAGCTTTCCTATCGCTTCTCGGATCCCGAGAGATTCGACATAATAATCTTTCCTTACAAGTACGCGACTACCCCCACCTATTATATCAAGCGAATAATCGGATTGCCCGGGGAGACGGTCTATATCGATGAGGAGGGCAATATTTTTATCAACGGCGAGATCCTGGAGGAAAAGTACGGACTTGCTACCATTATGAATCCCGGACGTGCGGCACAGCCCATTACTTTGGGAGAGGATGAGTTCTTTGTCATGGGCGACAACAGAAACGGCAGTGAGGACAGCCGCTTCAATGACGTGGGCAATATAAGACGCGAGGATATCGTGGGCCGCGCCTGGGTACGCATCTACCCCTTCAATGAGATCTGTGTTTTGGATCATGACTACTACGGGGAGCATGCCAGATAAGAAGATTCTTCGGGCTACGCCCTCAGAATGACAGTGGGGCATTCTGAGCATTTTTGTCATTCTGAGCATTTTTGTCATTTTGAGCATTTTTGCCATTCTGAGCGAAGCGAAGAATCTTTTACAGAGGATAAACTATGAATGAAGAAAAGCTTAAGGCAGAGCGTGAGCGCCTTGAGGCGATGCGCTTCTTCGAGCATAAATATGCATCCGAGGCGCAGTATATAGCCGGTATGGATGAGGTGGGCCGAGGCCCTCTGGCAGGCCCTGTAGTCGCAGCCTGTGTCATCCTGCCGCCTGATGTGGAGCTTTTGTATCTCAATGACTCCAAAAAGGTGACGGAAAAGCGCCGTGAGGTTCTCTATGACCAGATCATGGAGTGCGCCGTGGCTGTCAGCATCGGTATGAACGACGCAGCCAGGATAGACGAGATCAACATTTTAGAGGCCACCAAGGAGGCTATGAAAAAAGCGGTAGCCGGCATGCCGGTGACCCCGGACCTCTTGCTCATCGACGCAGTCCACCTGGACGACATCGACATCCGCCAGGTATCCATCACCAAGGGAGATGCCAAGAGCGTATCCATCGCAGCTGCCTCCATCATCGCCAAGGTCACACGAGACCGTATGATGACCGAGTTAGACTCCAAGTATCCCGGATACTTCTTCGCTAAAAACAAGGGCTACGGCACCAAGCAGCACTACGCCGGCCTTCGCGACCTCGGCCCCTGTGATATCCATCGCAGAACATTTATTAAAACTGTAGATACAGCCTGGCAGTGAGTATCTGAGATGGAAGAATATTCCCGTAGCGAGCCCTTTCGAACGTCGTCACTTAGTGAGTGCGAAGCACGAACTTACGTGACGCGACGTGAGAACGGGAGCGAGAGCGTCTCGCGGGGAATATCTTACATCGAAGATACGGAGTAAAAAATATGCAGATAACAGATCTAGTTAATCAGTATCAGGCCAATTTGTCCAGCGGCCCCGACATGACCGGCAAAACCAAATCAAAGGGCACGGAGCAGCTGACCAAGACACTTGCTACCCTGCAAAAGGGCCAGATATTCGAGGGCACAGTCAATTCCATAAAGGGTAACCAGGTGATCCTCGGCCTGTCCTCAGGCCAGAACATCACTGCGCGCCTGGACAAGGGAGTGGGCCTGGCCGTAGGCGAGTCTGTATTTTTCCAGGTCAAGTCCAACGAGGAGAGCCTGATCCAGATCAAGCCGGTATCCTTTGGTGCCCTGAATAACCCCACCATTTTGGATGCATTAAGCGCCGCAGGCCTCCCCGTCACCGAGGACAATGTGAACATGGTCAACACCATGATGAAGGAGCACATGCCCATTGACGCCAAGAGTATCAGCGACATGGCCCATAAAGCGGCTACCATGCCTGGCTCCGATGTATCCTCCATAGTCACCATGATGAAAAACGATCTGCCGGTGACCAGGGAGATGGTGACCCAGTTTGAAAATTATAAGGCAAATGAGGGACAGATATTAAAGGAACTGACTGCGCTTTCCGAGAGTATATCCGAGACCGTTTCCGGAGAAAATGTCAGCGAGACTGAAACCGCAGGCTTTGTAAAGGAACTCAACAATATACTCACCGGACCGGATGTGGTCACGGAAGCTCCCAAGGGTGCGGGAGCGCCGCTGCAGGGAGCGCAGGAGCTGGTGGCTGATAAGAATGTCACCACCCAGGCAGACAGCCTGAGAGCCATTGTAGAGAGGGTCCTGGGAGCCGATGCCCAGGCTGTGTCACAGGAAGCATCCGCTGACACGGCTGACACGACGGTTTCGACAATGACCCGGGGTACCCAGGCAGAGGGACTGGCACAGACAGTATCGGCAGAGGGTGAGATCCCCACTGCAGCATCTGGAGAGACAGCTGAGGTTCATCAGCAGACCGGAGGAGATGTGTCCTCTGCCATGGCAAATATCACCCGCGCCATGGAGAGCGGTGAAGCGGAGAACGTACTGGCTCCTTCCGATGGCAAGGTAGCCATTTTTGCACAGCATTATGACAGCAGCGAGTTTCCCGTGGACTCCATAGGACGCGCCCTTTCCCCCGATGCCAATGAGAGACTGGCCCAGACCATTTCCGACAGGAGTGATTTTGCCAGAGCCAACCCCCAGTTTTTTGACGGATCAGGCGCCATCAGACCCGAGGTGTCCGCCAGGGAGTTTTTTACTGCAATATCGGATTACTTTTCCAAGAACCCCACTGGCCTTAAGCATATTACGGCAGAGGGAGGATTTTCGGATCTTGTGAGCAATCTCTTTGAGCAGAAGCTTTCGGTGGAGCCCCAGGAGATCATGAAGCCCCACAGACTGGATGACCTGTACCGTGAGATGGACCGTACCATGGAGAGAGTAGCCAGGGCGGCGGAGAGCCTGACCCATACCGAGAACAATCCCATAGCACAGGCGGCCTCCGAGTTACATGACAATCTGGATTTTATCTCTCAGGTGAATCACATGTATTCCTACATACAGATCCCCCTGAAGCTTTCGGGACAGCAGGCCACCGGAGACCTGTATGTCTATAAGAACAAGAAGCAGTCAAAAGAGGATGACGACACCGTTTCCGCATTTTTGCATTTTGATATGGAGCATCTGGGTTCCACGGATATCTCCGTCAAGATGAGGGACAAAAAGGTGGACACCAAGTTTTTCATGGAGGATGATGCAGCCTTCGACCTCATCATGAACAACATACATATACTGAAGGAAAAACTGGACAACCTGGGCTATGATTGCCAGATCACCGTGGAAAATGACTCCCATCCTGTTGATTTCGTCAGTGACTTTTTGGAGCGGGGAGTAAAGGTGGCTGAAAACATACAGCGCTACTCCTTTGATGTGAGGGCATAGATCCCATGTCATTCTGAGCGCAGCGAAGAATCTTTTATTATTGAGGAAGAGTTAACATGCCGGATGATAAGAAAAAAATAGATCCCAACAAAACCGCGGTAGCCCTTGCCTATGATCCCGGTGATGCGGCTCCCCGGATACTTGCTTCCGGAAAGGGAGCCATAGCTGATAAGATCATCGAGGAGGCCAAGGCCCACGACGTCCCTTTTTACAAGGACAATCAGCTGGCAGAGACACTTTCCAAGCTGGAGATAGGCGATGCCATCCCTCCCGAACTGTATGAGGTGGTGGCGCAGATTTTGCTCTTTGTGGACGGCATGGACAAGGTAAAGCAGAAGCTGGATGCAGCCGGCTACGGGCAATGATATGGATACAAGGAGAGTCGGCACCAGGTATGAGAACCGGGCGGCAGAGGAACTGGAGCGCCTGGGATATGGTATCATAGAAAAGAATTATCACTGTAAATACGGTGAGATAGATATAGTGGCACGGGATGGAGAGTACCTGGTCTTTGTCGAGGTCAAGTACCGCAAAAATGCAGATGCGGGAGATCCCATGGATGCCGTTAACTATCGCAAGATAAAAAAGATCTGTGCCACCGCAACATATTACATGATGCAAAAGCACGTTTCAGAGTATACACCCGTCAGATTTGATGTGGTCTCCATTTTGGGGGACGAGCTCAAGCTGATCAAAAATGCATTTGAATATACAGGCAGGTAGGATTATGTCAAGACCTTTTGTGGCGGTTGTAGGCCGTCCGAATGTAGGAAAATCAACGCTTTTCAACGCACTTGCGGGAGAGCGTATATCCATAGTAAAGGACACACCCGGTGTGACCAGGGACCGTATTTATGCGGATACCTCGTGGCTGGATCGGGACTTTACCATGATAGATACAGGCGGTATCGAGCCGGAGAGCAGCGATATCATTTTGTCCCAGATGCGTGAGCAGGCCATGATCGCCATAGAGACTGCGGACGTCATCATTTTCATGGTGGATGTGAAGCAGGGACTGGTGGATGCGGATGACAAGGTGGCTGATATGCTCAGACGCTCCAAGAAGCCGGTGGTGCTCTGCGTCAACAAGGTGGACAATTTCGAAAAGATGATGCCCAACGTGTATGAGTTTTATAACCTTGGTCTGGGAGATCCCTTCCCTGTATCTGCAGCCAGCAAGCTGGGCTTCGGTGAACTTTTGGATGAGGTGATCTCACACTTTCCGGAGGGCAGCGGCAGTGACGAGGACGATGATACTCCCAGGATCGCCATTGTGGGCAAGCCCAACGTAGGCAAGTCATCTCTGGTGAACAAGCTGGTGGGTGAGGAGAGGCTCATAGTTTCAGATATAGCAGGTACCACCAGGGACGCGGTCGATGCCAGGGTAAAAAGCCACGGTAAGGATTACATTTTCATCGATACTGCGGGACTGCGCCGCAAGAGCAAGATAAAAGAGGATCTGGAGCGCTTTTCCATCATCCGCGCTGTGGCGGCGGTGGAAAAGGCTGACGTGGTAATAGTGATGATCGACGCCACCGAGGGTGTGACGGAACAGGATGCCAAGATCGCGGGTATTGCACATGACCGTGGTAAGGGTATAATAGTGGCAGTGAATAAATGGGACGCCCTTGAGAAAAATGACAAGACCATGAAGGAACATGAGGCCAGGATCAGGCAGACACTTTCCTTTATGGCCTACGCGGAGATCATTTATATTTCAGCCAAGAGCGGACAGCGCATTGGCAAGATATACGAGAGTATCGACCGGGTCATCGAGAATCAGAACATGAGGATCGCCACGGGAGTACTTAATGAGATCATCGCCGAGGCAGTGGTGCTGCAGCAGCCGCCTTCGGACAAGGGCAAGAGGCTCAAGATCTTTTACGGTACACAGGTTTCGGTGAAGCCGCCTACCTTTGTGATGTTTGTCAACGATAAAAAGCTCATGCATTTTTCATATGAGAGATATCTTGAGAACCGTATCCGGGAGACCTTCGGAGGGTTTACGGGGACGTCCATCAAGATAATCACAAGGACCAGAAAGGAGAATTAAATGCCAGTTTCAGTTAGGATAATTTCACTGGTGATAGGCTACGTCTGCGGACTTTTTCTCACAGGCTACTTTGTGGGAAAGAGCTCAGGAGTGGATCTGACCGAGCACGGCAGCGGCAACGTGGGCACCACCAATACCCTGAGGATCCTCGGGGTACCCAAGGGAGCACTGACTTTGTTGGGGGACTTTTTAAAGGGAGCCATACCCGCGGCAATAGTATATGCACTGTTTTTCAGGTCGCAGCCTGAGGGTGTACGACTTCTCATGACCTATGCCTGCTTCGGCGCTGTTTTGGGACATGACTTTCCCATCTATATGCTCAAGCACGGAGGCAAGGGTATTGCCACCAGCGCAGCCATGGTGGCCATCTGCTTTCCCAGGGCGCTGCCTCTTTTGCTGGTGACCTTCGTAGTGCTGGTATTCTTTACCAGATACGTGTCGCTGGGATCCATAACCATAGCTATCCTCTTTGGAGTGCAGGTTATCATGTTCGCCATTTTGGGAGATCTGGGGTATTTCAACCAGTACCTCATAGAGGCAGTTCTCATTGCGGTGATCACATCGGCACTGGCGGTGTGGAAGCATAAGTCGAATATTGAAAGACTTCTATCAGGCACTGAAAACAAATTCTCATTACATCCAAATAAATGATTTGGATGTAATGAGAATGAGGATATATGCGTCAAAAATTGCAGAGGAAAATATTATGCTTCGCATAATGCAATTTTTGCGCAAATCCCGATAAACGGGATTTTATATAGAAAAAACGCAGGAAAGTGATTATAATGGATATAAAGATAAAAAAACTATCTGATGGAGCCAGGATCCCGGAGAGGGGCAGTGACGAGGCAGCAGGCTATGATCTCTTTGCATGTATGGAGAAAGAGGTGGAGATAGCGCCCCATACCACATACCTGGTCCACACAGGGATAGCAGTGGCTATCCCGACAGGATATTTTGGAGGAGTGTATGCCAGGAGCGGACTTTCGGCAAAGGAGGGACTCCGCCCGGCCAACTGTACCGGTGTCATTGATGCAGACTACCGGGGAGAGATAATGGTGGCTCTTCACAACGACAGTGAGACGATCCGTACCATAGCACCGGGACAGAAGGTGGCCCAGCTTATCATACAGGCCTATGAGGCTGTCAGTTTTTCGGAGTGTGAAACACTTCCCGAGACGGATCGCGGAGCAGGGGGCTTCGGATCCACGGGGAAGATGTAATATAAGAGTATTGGGAGGAGGACAAAATGGCAGATATCAATGACAGAATGATCAAGTATTACTCAAAGAACGACCGTAACGTTATCATCAATGCAGGACAGGGACATTTTGCTACGTCACATTCACACATCAACTATTACATCGATGTGACGAGGATCAAGATCAGGTCTACTGAGAGTATAGAGGCAGCCAGGAGCCTGCGGTCAAAGATGGCTCACCAAGTTACCAATGTGGATACCATTGTATGTCTTGATTCCATGGAGATGATGGGGGCATTTTTGGCAGAGGAGCTCAACAAGGGTGATTTTGCCATGAACAATATCCATGATGCCGTATATGTGGTAGAGCCTGAGGAGAATTCCATCCATCAGTTCATGTTCCGTGAGAATGTGAAGCCTGCCATCCAGGGCAAGGACATTTTGGTTTTGGTGGATACCATGACCACAGGTGAGACCATGCATCGTGCCATCGAGTGTATCGAGTATTACGGCGGTCGCGTGGCCGGGGTCGGATCCATTTTTGCTACTCAGGATATTTTGGATGACAAGTATAAGGTATTTTCTCTTTTTACCGCAGAGGATCTGCCGGGCTATGCTTCCTATCATCCTACGGAGTGCCCGTATTGTGAAAAGGGCATACCCATAGAGGCTATGGTAAACGGCTTCGGATATTCAAAGCTTATTTAAAGTGGTTCAAGAATTTCCGGCACCCCTGGTATGACATTTGTGAGAAAGGGAAGAGGTATGGAACGGAAAAACATACTGGTAGTTGATGACAACCCTATAACGCTTAGGGAGCTTAACAGCATGCTTAGCGATGAGTATAATGTGACGGTGGCCACCTCAGGTCTTCAGGCCATGACATCCATTGGAAAGCACAGACCGGATCTGATCATTTTGGACTATGAGATGCCTGTCTGTGACGGACAAAAGACCCTTGAGATGATAAGGTCGGATGAGGAGCTTAAGGATATGCCGGTGATCTTTCTTACCGGGGTTAATGAGCAAAAGCATCTGGAAAGCGTCCTGAAACTCAATCCTGCCGGATATCTGCTCAAGCCTGCGGATAAGGACAAGCTGCTATCGCTCATCAGTCTGACGCTTTGAGCCTGTAGTACGGAGTACCAGGTTTATGAGTAATGTGATCGCTGCGGCAGACATATCTTCCGGCATTTTCATTATGATCATCCTGTATGTGATACTGCGGGAGGATATAAAAAAGGACAGCACCAGCAGGTTTTTTATCTGGATCCTGATCACAGAGCTGATCGGGATGTATACTGATGCTTTTAGTTATATTGTAGAGGGCAGAGGCATTAACCCCGTTTTTCTTGCGGTGGTGGTGGCTCTGACTTTTGTTATTACGGATGTTATTGTAATCATTTTTGCGTTTTACGTTATCTCCATTATCCGGAAAAGCTTTGATTTTTCATACACCTATGTATACATCATCCTCGCCATATCCTTGATCGATATCATATGGGAGATCGTCGGGTCCGTCAATGGCAAGCTGTTTTATAATACAGCTTCGGGGGTCACGATTTACGGGCCCTGGCGGGATTACGCCGGCGTACTGCCCATGGTAAGTATTGTGTTCCTCTTCGTTGTAGCCGGGATCAGACGTCTGGATAAAAAAAATCTGATAATACTCGGTTCGTTTCTTGGCTTTCCTGCCATCTCTACAGTTATCCTGATGTTCTATCCGCTCTGCGATTTTTCCTATGTTGCATGTGCCCTTGGCAGCTTTGTGATCTTCATATTTATCCAGAACAATGCCATGTCAGAGGCAAAGCTCTATGAGCAGGTTTCCCTTGAAGCCAGCAGGTCTAAATCCGAATTTCTGGCCAATATGTCCCATGAGATACGCACGCCTATCAATACGGTTTTGGGGATGGATGAGATGATCCTCAGAGAGAGCACCGAGGAGTCTGTCAGGGATTATGCCATGGATATCCAGTCCGCAGGCCGGACGCTGCTTACCATAATAAATGATGTACTTGATCTGAGTAAGATCGAGTCCGGCAAGATGGAGATCGTTCCGGTGGAGTATTCCACGGCCGGGCTCTTTTATGATGTGGCGAACATGATCAAGTTCAGAGCCCTGGAAAAGGATCTGGATTTTGAAACAGATATATCGCCGGACATCCCCGCAAGCCTGCTGGGTGATGATGTGAGGATCAGGCAGATACTGATGAACCTGCTTACCAATGCAGTAAAATACACTCACAGCGGAGGAGTGAAATTGAGGGCTCATCTGGTTTCGGAAGTGGGTGACGCAGTAGTCATCCATTTTGAGGTGGAGGACACGGGTTCAGGTATCCGCGATGAGGATATGGATAAGCTTTTTGCCAGTTTCGAGCGCATAGATGTTGAGCGTAACAGGAATATCGAGGGTACCGGACTGGGCATGCCCATCACCTTGAAGCTTCTTTCACTCATGGAATCGGAGCTCAAGGTAAAAAGTGAGTATGGAGTGGGATCAGTTTTTTCCTTTGACCTGCTACAGGAGATAGTTGTAAGAGAGCCTATGGGTGATTTTGAACAAAGTGTGAAAAAAACCATGCAGCCCAAGGCCTCAAAGACGGGCTCCTTTATCGCTCCCGATGCGCATATTTTGCTGGTAGATGACAACAAGATGAACCGCAAGGTCTTTGTGAGACTTTTGGAGAAGACCAAGATTGACATAACCCAGGCTGACAGTGGCCAGCAAGCTGTGGAATTGGCATCCCATCTGCAATATGACATCATATTTATGGATCATATGATGCCGGGAATGGATGGCGTCACAGCCATGAAAAAGATCAAGGCGAAGCGGACCGGCCCCAATGCCGACACGCCCATCATCGCCCTTACTGCCAATGCCGTGGCGGGATCAAAGGAAATGTATTACGAAGAAGGCTTTGACGGATATATTTCCAAGCCCATTGAGGTGGATAAGCTTGAAAGCACTCTTTTGAATATGCTTCCGGAAAAATATATCATACCCGTGGAGCCGGAACCGAAACAGGATAGTAAAAAAAGGATAAAAAACGAGTTTCCGCTGATCTTTGGCATAGACTGGGATATGGCGATGCTTCACCTTAAGGACAAGAAGCTGGTAGAAGGTCTTCTGGGTGATTTTGCCAATGCTGTTGATTCGCAGACTGAAAAGCTTCAGGATCTTAAGAACGGGCTACCCGATACGCTGGAGGAATACAGGATACTGGCACACGGCACAAAAAGCGGGGCCGCCTCCCTGGGCATCTATACCCTGGCGGGCATGGCAGCTGTGCTTGAAAGGGCGGCGTCAAATAAGGATATTGAGACCATTGATAGTATGCATGATGTATTCATAAATGAGTGGAAAGCCTATAAGGACAGGCTGGGAGAATACCTCCATGGGTCTGATCCTGCAGAGGATGAAAAAGAAGAGATAAGCGAGACAAAGCTGGATATGTTTTTGTCCATGTTTAAAAAGGCAATGGAGGATATGAATATTAATGCGGCGGACAAGACCATGGAAAAGCTTTCTTCCTACAGACTGCCGGAAAATGCGGCGAAAGATTTTGAGGAACTCAAGACTGCGGTTTCCATGCTGGATCAGGATAAGGCTCTTAAGCTCATTGAGCAGATGCAATTACAGATAAGTATGTTTTAAAAAAGCGGGGTGACATAATGAATGGATCCATTGACAGCGAGATGAAAAAGAAACTGGATGAGGGGATAGGCTACCTGCCAAAAAGGAGTTTCAAAACAGATAAATTTATATTGTAATGAGTAAGTAATGCTGCACTTGGTATGATGGGTCAAATTACTATAGTAAGGCATTTATAAGGAGACGGACCATGAAAGAATACTCTTTAGAATTAAACAAGACCATAGAAGAGCAGCAGTACGACAATGCTTTTGCCGAAAATGAGCAGATCAACAATAATCTGATCTCTGAAGATCCTATTGCTCAGGAGAAGAAGTCATCTAAGCGATCTGAATTTACCGACAAGGTTCTTTCAAAGGAATTTTTGGAGGATATTGGGAAGCTTTCCGAGGATGACCGAAAGGCATCGGCATATTTCCAGCCGGTAATAAACGTGGCCAGGGAGATGGCAGGCTGCGCAGATGATGCGGCCCTTTCAACAAGATGTCGGATCTTCTGGCAAAGACCATGACCTATCTTACCAACAGGGGCTCATCCATGTTTTCAAAGCAGAGGAACGAGCGTCGTGCCACCTGTCAGCGGGTCATCGACCATATCGGTAAATTCTTATATGATGCTCCACCTTCATACAGCATAGAGATCTATAAAAACGTTAATGAAAAAACAGCTGAGTCAAAGTACGAAAAGGACTTCCTAAAGGACTACGGCTATTATCTTGAAGAGGATCACGTTCTGGCCATCCAGGGCGAACAGAAGCTTCGTGAAGAAAAGAAAAAGGCAGGCGAAGGCGAAAAGAACAGCCCCCGTGACGTTCTTTTAAGCCGCCTGGACGGAATAAAGAGTCTTATGACCAATAAGATGCCGCCTTACCCGGGTGAGAACGCCTCAAAGGCTGAGATCGATAAGTTCAAAGAGGAGATTACCTCCACGGGTCTTATGTTTTCAAATCTCTATGAGAATGCCATTTTAGCATGCGATAAGTGCATAAACGAGCTTTTCCCCCAGCCGGCTGAGTGGGCTGAGGATATCAAAAACCGCCTTATTAAGGAGCAGAGGACTTTTTCAAATAACATCTCCGGCTATCTGAGGGGACACAGGCCTGACGGTACCATTACCTGGAAGGATGCACTTGCTGCACGCTGTGGTGAGAGCATCAAGTTAAATGGCAAGGGTGTCAAGGTTATGGGTGCCGGCAATTCAATAGTATATCGTATCGGAGAAAATGATGGTCTCAGGCGGTTTTTCAAAGAAGAGGAATCCCTGGCAAAGGATCCCATAGATGCATGGAACAATGCCGTTGCCAATGCAAAAAAGCTAAAGGGCTATAACAGACACTATGACCGGTACCTTGAAAGATTCACCGAAACCATGATGAATGATATGGCAGCCTTCACAAATGCCAAGGACGAAGAGAGTAAGCAGAAGGAAGTGGAAAAACTGTATGACCTTTTTATCCGCAATGTATTTACCGGAATAAGAGGAAATATCATCGCGACCCTCGGCCAGACAAAAGAGGGAAGAAAGTTGGCGATGCAGTCGGCAAGTCTTTCGGCCTTAAGTAAGATGGGACCGGGCACTGAGGAGGGAGTATTCTTTGCCGATCTGTTTACAGATTTCTTTAAGAGATTCAACTTGAGTCATATGGGAAAAAGTCTGGCAAAGATAGATGGCGGCAAGAGCATCTCCACAAGGAATGTGGCCACCAGCCGTATGGCGACGCTTTTGGGCATTGATGACATGGTGGCAAAGTCAGAGACCGTGGAAGCAAATAAAGGCGGTAAAAAGATCAATGGCAATGCCATGTATGAGGCAGATGGAGTGGAGGGCACAAGTAGGTATAAGACTATGATGAAATTAAAGAGAAACCACAATATGAACATCTGCGCCAGGTGGCTTTTGCCATAAGTACAGATCTGCAGGAGCCCGCCATGATGCGGCCGGATAAGATAAATGCCAAATTGAACACAATGAAGAGAGAGTGGCGGAAAAAGAAAAATGAAGTAGCGGACGAAAATGACGGAGAACTGCCCGTGGCCCAAAAGGAGCAGCAAAACGAGCAGGAGCCGGAGTTTGAGGCCAAGGATCTCTACACCGAGTTTTATGAGGAAGCAAAGGAAAAGTCCAGGGATCTGCTTTCCTATCTGAGACAGGATCTGGGGATCAAAGAGGAAAATGCGCCGGAGGAAGAGCCTTTTACCGACAGGGTAAAGATAGAGTATTCGGACTTTACAAAGGCAAAGCTTGAGGATCTCATGCTTCTGTCAAAATATGTGACCGGGGAGACCACAGAGCTTTCATCCCAGGAGATGGAGAGGGTCACTCAGGTTGTGGATTTCTTTGTGGAGTACAATAAGGATATGCTGGAGGTTGTCGGCAAAAGTAAAAAGAAGATCGATAAAAGATACAGTGATCTTATAAATAAATATAATAAAAAGTATAATATCAAACTCACCCAGGGAGATCTGGATATCTTAGGGACCTATGCCAACCTTTACAAGGAAGCCCATGGTAATCTGTCTGTCGAGAAGCTGAAAAAAGAAAACAAAAAGATGATGGAGCTTGTTGATGCCACAAAGGATGAGAGCAACTTCATTAAAAAAGACAGAGATAAACTTATTAAACCCATGGAGATAGAGGGGAAGACCTATACTTTTGCTGTCATGGAATTACGGGAAGTGAAAGGTCCCCTGTTTACGAAGGAACCGTCTCCCTATGATGTCAGACAAGGTAATATAGGAGACTGCTTCTTTATCTCCGCCCTCAATGCGATCGTGGAAAAAGACCCGAATCTCGTAAAGGAAATGATGCAGGATAACGGAGATTCCGTGACCGTGCGTTTTTACAAGCCCAGCGGAGATCCTCTGTTTGTTAAGGTTAAAAAGACCATTCCCACCGCGGTTTTTGTGGCGGCTGACGGGACAAAAAGAGATCACAAGCCCTATGGAGCTTTATTTGGCGGAGCGGAAAACTGGGTGGCACTGATGGAAAAAGCATATTCTATCGCCCGTCCGAAGATAGAACCACAGTCGCAGGATAGTATTGAGAACAAGATCGCAATATCTGGTCATCAATACGGCGCATTAAAAGGCGGTTCATTAACGGATGGCTTTTTGGCCCTGCTTGGTCCGCAGTATGACAAAAAGTCAAAAGAAGAGCTTATAGAGTTCAAGAGGCAGACATTTAAAAAGGATATGAAGACTTTCGTCCTGGCACAGAACATGCGTGATGAAAGTAAGGCTGAATTTGTGGGACAGCTTTCGGAGGAAGAAAAAACCCACAGTGATGTCTTATGGAATATTAAAAAGGCAAAGGATTTCTTCGGGGTGGAAATAAAGGACGAGAATGATGAACTGTATAAGTTCTTCAGCGATGAAACCGTGTTTGAGAAGATGGAGGCTTTTCTGAAAAAGTTCACATCAAAGTATTTTACCAGTACGGTTTTAACCAAACAGTTAGACGGGCTTTTCTTTGTCGATAATCTGGAGAAGGCAAAAAACCTTATGCCGGATCTTATGATCCCCGGATATGATAAGGAAAAGATGATGACGCATTATATCAGTTATCTCAAGAACTATATTCTTAAGTCGGACAAGCTTTCCGTGACCATAAACAAGGACGGAAAATACACTCCGGAGGAAGAGGCCCTGTATAAAAAGATGAAGGATGCAAAGGCCAAGGGCCAGATCTTAATGACAAAAACTGTGGAACAGACCTTCGCGTGCAAAGAGGGTGAAGGCATAAGCTCCAAAGAAAGAGTTATCTTCGGCGTGGCGGAAACACATGCATATAATATACGTGATGTGGTTGAGGAGGAACGCATGGTCGCAGGTAAAAAGGTAAAGCAGAAATTTGTGGTCATCGTCAACCCGTGGAAGAATTGTATCCGGAAATACGACAAGGATGGTAATCCATACATGCTTATGAATGACAAGAGCAAGAACAGAGATGTGGCAGGAATCTTTAAGATGGAGCTTCGGGATTTCGTAACCACATATCGCTCGGTGAATATTTACTAAAGTGAAAGGAGAATTGACACATGTCAGATATAATGGAACAGGACAATATGTAATTTACCGCTGACGATATCATAAGATCTGCGGTACAGGTCAGGATAAACAGTCTGGAGACTATCGTAAATGAGATCGCAGAGGGGGCCGAGGCTGAGCAGATGCTTGGGACAAACGGCCTGCCCCAGCTTCGTATTGCCTTTGATGATAGGGATATCAATTTTTCCTATCTTCCTGTGAGAGATGAGGCCACGGACAGATTCATCCTTTTGATACGCAGTGTAGTAAAGGTGGTGGATGAGGATGATGCAGGGAATATGCTCCCCTGTGAGAGCTTTAATCTCGGCAGTCCCTTCGGTTTTGCGGTATATGATCCCGTATCCGGAGCCGGGGAGCTTTCCCTTGAGACGGTAAAGATCTTCCTTAAGACCGAACTAATGGGCTTTGCCACAAGGACAGAGAAAAAGATATATGAGAATATGGTAAAGAGGACCGAGAAGGATATCCCTGAGCCGGAGGCTGAAGATGTGGCCGAATACAAGGAGGCACTGTATGGTCTGACGGAGTTCTTTGATCATGAAAGCAGTGTGTCGATCCAGGATGAAGGAAACCTGAATCATGTCTGTATAATGCTGTGGACGGTATAATCTGACTTACGATCAACCTAATCAGACGATGAAGGTTACCGGGGATAAGGCAAAGAAGGTAGGGAATCTCATGACCTACACCTGTGAGATGCCTGTATAGTATTTAGTATTTTTAGTATATTTAGTGGCCGGTTTAATGTCTGGCCACTAAATATTGTATTTTTCTCTTGAAATCCATTTCATATTCTAATATAATGTCTTTTGCAAGAGGCACTATATGTAGTAGTGCGCGCAAATGGGAGCACAAATTATGGAAATGAAATTCAAGCTTCAGGTATTTGAGGGTCCTCTGGATCTGCTTTTACACCTGATAGAGAAAAACAAGATCGACATATACGACATCCCCATAGCGGAGATCACGGACCAGTACATAGCATATGTGGACGAGATGAAGCGGCAGGATATGGATATCATGAGCGAGTTTCTGGTGATGGCCGCCACACTTTTATCCATAAAGTCCAGGATGCTGCTCCCCAAGGAGGAGACCATCGAGGACGAGGAGGATATCGATCCCAGGGCAGAGCTGGTGCAGCAGCTTTTGGAGTACAAGATGTACAAGAGCATGGCGCTGCAGCTTAGGGACAGGCAGCTTGACGCTGATCACATTTTCTATAAGGAGCCTACCATCCCCGAGGAGGTGCTCCAGTACCAGGAGCCGGTGGATGTGGACGAGCTGGTCTCCGACCTGACACTTCAGAGACTCAATGCTATCTTCCAGTCGGTACTTAAAAGGGAAAAGAACAGGGTGGATCCCATCAGATCCCGTTTCGGAGAGATCAAAAAGGAAGAGGTATCCATGGAGGAGAAGATGGAGTGGCTTTTGGGATATGCCAGATCCCATCGCACATTTTCCTTCAGGCAGCTTTTGGAGAGTCAGCACTCCAAGGTGCAGATCATAGTGACATTTTTATCTATTCTGGAGCTTATGAAGTCCGGAGAGCTTTTCATAGTTCAGGAACGGATCTTCGATGATATCCGCATCGAGTCCAGGATAGCCGGTACTGAGGCAGCATAGATATATGGAAGACAAGAATTTAGAATCAATAATTGAGGGCATTCTTTTTGCCATGGGTGATTCGGTGGAGCCGGCCAGGATAGCGACTGCACTGGAGACTCCCGAGGAGGATGTGATAAGGATATTGGATGAGCTGGCCGCACGCTTCGAGGAGGATGGCAGGGGTGTCCGCCTGACGAAGCTGGACGGTTCATATCAGATGTGCACATCCCCTGACATATATGAGTACCTGATCCGTATAGCAAAGCAGCCGAGAAAGGCAGTGCTGACGGATACGCTTTTGGAGACCCTTTCCATCGTGGCATACAAGCAGCCTGTCACCAAGGCAGAGATCGAAAAGATCCGCGGAGTCAGCTCTGACCATGCTGTGAACAAGCTGGTGGAGTATCAGCTCATAGAGGAGGTAGGCAGGATGGATGCTCCCGGCAGGCCCATGCTTTTCGGGACCACGGAGCAGTTTTTACGTTCCTTCGGGGTCACATCCCTTGAGGAGCTGCCTACACTTTCTCCCGTGATGCTGGAGGAGATGAAGCTTGCAGCGGAGGAAGAGGCGAAGCTGACGTTGGATGTATAAAAAAATCTTGATTTTTCAAGGATAATATGGTATTATCGTGGGGCTGTCGTGAGTGCGATGGCCTCATTTCGTGCAAATGAGTAGAAAACACACACTTCGCAGGAGTCCATGGTGGATCTAAAAGCGGAGTGGAGGAATAACCATGGAGGTGTAAAATGAGTGTTATTTCAATGAAACAGTTACTTGAGGCAGGTGTTCATTTCGGACATCAGACACGCAGATGGAACCCTAAAATGGCTCCCTACATTTATACGGAGCGCAACGGTATCCACATCATCGATCTTCAGAAGACAGTTGGTCTCGTAGATGATGCTTACAATGCAATCTTTGATGTGGTAGAGCAGGGTGGTACCATCCTTTTCGTAGGTACCAAAAAGCAGGCTCAGGAGACAGTCGCTGAGGAGGCTTCACGCTGCGGTATGTACTATGTAAATGAGCGCTGGCTCGGTGGTATGCTTACCAACTTCAAGACCATCCAGTCCCGTATCGATCGTCTGAAGAAGATTGAGAAGATGGAAGAGGATGGCACTTTTGAGAGACTTCCCAAGAAGGAAGTTATCGCTCTTAAAAAGGAGCAGGAGAAGCTCGAGAAGAACCTTGGTGGTATCAAGGAGATGAAGAGACTTCCCGATGCTATCTTCGTGGTTGATCCCAAGAAGGAGCAGATCTGCATCCAGGAGGCTCAGTCACTTGGTCTTACTATCATCGGTATCGCTGATACTAACTGTGATCCCGACGAGCTTGATTACATCATCCCCGGTAATGATGACGCTATCCGTGCAGTAAAGCTTATCGTATCAAAGATGGCTGACGCTGTTATCGAGGCAAACCAGGGTGAGGAGGCCGAAAGCACTCAGGATACGCAAGTCGCAGACGAAGCTTAGAATATAGTATAGGAGGATATTATCATGGCAATCACAGCAGCTATGGTTAAGGAACTGCGCGAGATGACCGGCGCAGGCATGATGGATTGTAAAAAGGCTCTCGGCGAGACCGACGGCAATATCGAAGAGGCAGTTGAGCTTCTTAGAAAGAGCGGTGCTGCCAAGGCTGTTAAAAAGGCAAGCCGTATCGCAGCAGAGGGTATCTGCCGCATAGCTTCAGACGGTAACAAGGCAGTTGTATGTGAGGTTAACTCAGAGACTGACTTCGTGGCAAAGAACGAGGTATTCCAGGAGTTCGTTCAGACAGTAGCTGACAAGGCTCTGGCTTCCGGACTTCAGGGCGGCAAGGACGGCGAGGATGTAGAGGCACTTCTCGGAAAGGACGGCCTCAATGATCTCGTAGTAGAAAAGACAGCTCAGATCGGTGAGAAGCTTTCCGTTCGTCGTTTTGTACGTGTAGAATCTGACTGCATCGCCACATATATCCATGGCGGTGGCAGGATCGGCGTTGTAGTAGCCGGCGTTGGTGCATCAGATGATGCTGCCAAGGAGGCACTTAACAATATCGCAATGCAGGTTGCAGCTATGAGCCCTCAGTACGTTAGCCGCGATGCTATCCCCGCTGAGGAGGTTGCAAAGCTTAGAGAGATCACCATCGACAGTGCATTAAATGATCCTGCATCTCTTCCCAAGCCCATCCTTTCAAAGCTCATTGACCGTTGCGTAAATGAGAAGCTTTGGAGCAATGAGGATATAGCTATCTATGAGGAAAAGAAGAGCAATATGAACTTCCTTTTCAACTTCCTCTCCGATGCAGCTCCCGCTAAGCTTGCAGAGCTTGCTATGGAAGGTAAGGATGGATATCTTAATGACAAGATCTTCTCCGGCCTTGTAGAGGGACGTGTGTCCAAAAACATCAAGGACATCAGCCTTATGGATCAGGTATATGTCAAGGCTGAGGACGGCAAGCAGACAGTTGGTAAGTATCTTGAGTCTGTCAACAAGGAGCTCAAG
>JAILEN010000185.1 GCA_024687655.1 Lachnospiraceae bacterium
TCTGCCTTTGGCAGAAGCCTGAAGAAGTCATCGGAGATGACTTCAACCTAGCGAAGGATCTTTTATTTACTGTATATTCCCGTTGATGGACGCCGATTCGTCATCCTCCAGGGGGATCACCAGGCAGCGGCGGCCATCCACAAACTGTGTGCGGATCTCATCTTCCTTTTCTTCCGGGACTCTAAGCACCACCGCCACATCGGTAGTCTCATCATCTATCCCCAGAGATTTAAGTTTCTCATTGAGAGCCACAACTTCCTTTTGAAGCTCGCGCTTTTCAGAGCGCAGATCGTTATTTTTGATGATCTTGCCATCCAAAAGATCCTGGGCAGTGGGAATATCCTCTTCATCATTGAAAAGTTTTCCATAGTCCTCAGCGATGCGGTGGGCCTTTTCCTCGGTGATGCCGCCCTCGGACAGCACCTCCTCCACAGTCTCTGCAGGCATGGGGACGACGGTACCCTGGCCGTGTATGGCCTCCTCATGATCGATATGCACAGCGATGGCCTCATGGACATCGGCAATGATATCATCCAGATCCTCTTTTTCCGGTCCCACCCGGGAGATCAGCATATTTGAAAAGGCGTCCTTTTTCTCTGCGGCCGTATGTCTGGTGGCGCAGCCCAGGGCATCCTCCCAGAATTCCTTGTGGGGATCGGCGGCCTTTTTTGCGTATACCATCACATGATGGATGTCCGTGGACCTGTCGGAAAAGGCGGGATAGATAAAGCCCGTGTCTGTGGCGTTTACCATCCAGTCCCTGATGCGGGGGCCGATCTTTTTCTCGCTCTCTATGAAGCCCAGACCCGCCTTGGTGAGGCCTACGGGGCAGATAGAGCAGATGATATAGTCATACACCTCCTCGGACTCGTCCAGCTTCATGCCATCGGTAGTTTTTTTCGGCACATCATAGATATCGTAAAAGAGCAGGATGATGAAGTGGCCCTGATATGAAAAGGTGGAGATCACCCTGTCATAAAAGCCGTCCAAAAGGGTGTCGTCGGAAAGCTTGCTGTTTTTGAGGGCCAAAAGGCTCTTTTGCATGGCGCTGTCATCCTCTGAAAAAGTCAGCTCCATCAGGTTGTTGCCCACCGTGCCCGAAAGGGTCTTGCCGGCAATCTCCAGATATTTATGGATCTCCTCATCGGAAAGCCCCAGAAAATCATCTTTAAATGTCACCACTTTTTCTTTGGCGCTGTCCACATAGCAGCCCGCCAGCCTTGAGATGGTGCAGGTCTCTTTTTTCAGTCTTCTTTTTAATTCAAGTACTTCTTTTTTCTCCACTGTAATATATCCTCCTGTCATCATAGATGTTCACGTCCAAACACATGGTGGAGTTTGGACACGGTTATAACAGTATATCAGATTTCACCCATCAAAAAAAGGTCATATGGGACTTTGTCCGGGAGCAAGTGCCATGGCGTCCATGATGTGAAAGGAGCACTCCAGTCTGAACCTGTCCTCATAGCTGTTCCAGTCAATATTTGTAAGCTCCCGGATGCGCTGCAGCCGGTAATTCATGGTGTTGCGATGGATGAATAGTGCCTCGGAGGCATCGGCGATGCTCAGGTTTCGCTCGATAAAGGCCCGCAATGTGTCCAGCAGAGAGGTGTTTTTCTCCCTGTCATGGTTTTTTAAAATGCTGATCGCAGGGTGCAGGTTATCATCCAAAAGTTTGGCGTCCTGACACTCGTTTATCAGGTGGCTGAAGGCAAACTCCTCGTATCTGCACAGATAGGGAGCCTCATCCTGGGAGATCCTGGCACAGAAGCGGCAGGTCCGCAGGGTCAGCTTCAGTGCCCGGGGCATATCCTTAAGATCCGTGATCACAGGACCCGCGCCTATCTGTGAAAACAGCTTCTTCAGATCTTCATTGTTCTGAAGAACCTTTTCATCATAGTTTTCTTCGGGCAGGATACATACATAGTGATCATCCTTGGGACATACAGGATAGCCGCAGGAAACCTTGTGCAGCACCCGCTTTACATAACCCTCGTCCACAACCTCGTCAGGGCGGGATAAAAATATCAGACACCTGCATTTTTCCGGAAAGGTGACACCGGATGCTGCCAGCCGCTGGAGTGCATGATCCGTATCCCCGGTTTCCAGATACTCCTGCAGGATGCTCTCGGCTACGTTTCCGAAGAGTCTGTCAAAGCCGGGAGCCTGCCTCAGTGCAAAGGCGGTGATCAGTGAAAAATGGGGCAGCAGGAAAAAGTGGTCGTCACTGAGACCCTTTAGGTTATCCAAAAGCAGGACGTAGCCAATGCAGATCCCCTCATGTAAAATGGCGGAGACCAGTTTGTTTTCCTCAGACTGTCCGCAGTGTACCGGAAATGGTGCGGTGGTCTCGTGGTGGCTCAGATCCGGCACCAGCTTTTTGACCTCCTTTACGAATTCATAGCTGCAGAACCCCCTGCTGACGTTGCGCTGCCACAGGGAATCGGTTATGGAGACCTTTTTTGAATAGGACAGGACCTGAAAGCCGGTGTCGGTAATGACGATGGAGCGTCTTGCCAGAAGCGCCATCTCATCCACCAGCTCGTCGAGGGGCATGCCTCCAAGTGCGCTCTGATAAAGGGAAAGTATATCCATTTCTCCTCCTTTGTGTACGGTGCACAAAACGAAAAAGAGTTTCTCGTTTAGCGTAAATATTGTGTTTGTTCCTTTTATAAACAATAATAAAAATACCATAAAATGTGCGGTGAAACAACACGCAAAAAAAGAAGGAGGGAACTTTGTTTATGGGATACGAAAAACTGTTTCAAAAAGGCCGTATCGGATCTATGGAATTGAAAAACCGCATCGTCATGCCGGCGATGGGTGTATCCATGGCTGAGCCGGATGGCCGGGCGAATGAGCATATCATTCGTTATTACGAGGAGCGCGCAAAGGGTGGCGTGGGCCTGATTATTACCGAGATCACGAGAGTGGAGCCTGAGTTCGGAACGGCTATTCCGAACCAGCTGGGAGCCTATGATCTTTATCAGGTTCCTCATCTCCAGAGACTGGCTGACAGGGTGCACAAGTATGGCACAAAGATCCTGATGCAGCTCCAGCATCCCGGAAGGGAGAACAAGGCTTCCATGATCGGAGGCAAGCAGATCGTGGCACCTTCGGCAGTTATGTGCAAGGTGACACAGGAGATGCCCAGGGAGCTGTCCACCGAGGAGTGCACAGCCATCATGAAGGCGTTTGTAAAGGGTGCCGTGCTTGCCAAGACAGCAGGCTTTGACGGAGTGGAGCTTCATGCAGCCCATGGCTATCTGCTGAATGAATTCCTTTCACCCTATACCAACAAGCGTACGGATCGCTATGGCGGCTCTTTCTCCAACCGGATCCGTATAATGGAGGAGATGATCACAGCCATCCGTCACCTGTGCGGACCTCATTTTGTTATCTCCGTCCGTATCAGCGGAGACGAGTTCGTTGAGGGCGGCCTGCATCTGGATGATATGGTGCAGATTGCTCAGAATCTCGAGACCTTTGGCATTGACTGTATAAATGTCAGTGCAGGTATCTATGAGACATCCACCACGATCATAGAGCCTGCGTCCTATGCACAGGGCTGGAAAAAGCATCTGGCTACAGCAGTCAGAAAGGCCGTAAAGATCCCTGTCATCGCTGCTAATAACATCAAGGATCCCGAGGTAGCAGAGGCACTTTTGGATGAGGGCGTTTGTGATTACATCGCTATCGGACGTGCATCCCTGGCTGATCCCGAGTGGTCCAAAAAGGCAAAATGCGGCAAGGCTGACGAGATCAACAAGTGCATCGGATGCCTGTACTGTTTTGGGGAGCTTTCAGCAGGACGTCATATTTCCTGCGCTGTCAATCCCAAGTGCGGCCGCGAAGTGGAGTATGTGAATGTGGATAAAAACGGTGACGGAAAAGCAGTGGCTGTTATCGGCGGCGGCCCTGCAGGCATGGTGGCAGCTCTTACCCTAAAGGAGCGCGGCTATGCTCCCGTTATATTTGAAAAGGCCGATACCCTGGGCGGACAGCTCAACATTGCTGACAAGCCTATTCTCAAGGAAAAGCTGGGAGCTTACAAGCAGTCCCTCATCACCCGCATCGAAAGAAGCGGCGTGGAGGTACGTCTGAATACGGCTGCCACAGTGGAAAATGTTAAAGCCATGGATCCTGCCGGAGTATTTATCGCCACCGGCGGAACTCCCACCGTACCACCTATCCCCGGTATCGATAAGCCGTTTGTCATGACGGCTGAGGAGGTGCTGACGGGCAAAAAAACGCCTACCGGCAAGGTTGCAATCATCGGTGGCGGCATCACCGGCATCGAGACCGCAGACACTTTGGCAGAAAAGGGTGTGGACTGCACTATCGTTGAGATGATGCCTGAGATCGGAGCGGCTCTTTACAAATCTGTTCTGGTTGACTTTATGATGCGTCTTACCAAGGGCGGAGTTAAGGTTATGACCAGGCAGCAGCTGTTCAAGATAGACGACGGTATGCTTACGCTTTTGAATACGCAGACGAGCGAGTTTTCCACACTTTCCTGTGATACGGTTGTGCTTGCCCTTGGCGTGACACCCAACAGGGAACTGACAAAACAGTTTGAGGAAGCGTTTGACGAATGTATAGTCCTCGGTGACGCAGTGAAGTCCGGACGTATTGCGGACGCCACTTTGGATGCTCTGGGACTTGCATCAACATTTTAATTGGGAGGGCTGCGATGAAAGAGTTTAAAGACAAGGTGGCGCTGATCACAGGCGCGGCCAACGGTTTTGGAAAAGAATTTGTAAAAGAAGCTGTAAAAAGAGAGATGAAGGTTGTGGCTGTGGATATCGAGGGTGAAGAGGTAGAAGCAGTGGCAAAGGAAGTCGGTGGCGACGTTACGGCCGTGCAGGCGGATTTGACGAGATTCGAAGAGGCAGAGCGTGTCGTAAATCTCACCATGGAAAAATACGGGCAGATAGACCTGCTGATGTGCAACGCAGGTATCGCCATTCCCCGCTATGTGTGGGAAGTACCTGTTCGCGACTGGGAGTGGATCACTCATATCAACCTTTTGCAGCACGTGTACTTCATGAAGCTGGTTATCCCCATCATGAGAAAGCAGGGTACACACTGCCATATCTGCAATACCGCATCGGTGGCAGGAGTGATCACATCCAACGGCATGCCCGCTTATCATGCTACAAAGCATGCAGCTGTGGCGCTGGCGGAGAGCGTTAAGTATGATCTGGAGTGCGTAGGTGCTGACATTGGGATGTCGGTGTTCTGTCCCGGCTTCATCCAGACGGATCTGCATCATTCGGAGCGTCATCGTCCCGAGCAGTATCGTGATGATTCCGATCCATATTACAGCAGTCCCGAGTTTGCCATGGGCCAGAAGACGGCAGAGAGGGTCATCGTGACCGGAAAGCGTCTGGACTTCGCAGGACCCAGGGTGTTCAAGGCTATTGAGGATGATGATTTCTACATACTCACGGATCCGCTTTACACCACTATCATCGGTGGTCGAGTGACGGATATGCTGGCAGGAAAAGGACCGAAGCTGTCCAATATCAGACCATAATAATATTTACCCAGACGGCATCCCGAGGGCATTTGTCCCGGGGTGCCTTTTTTGTGGGAAATATTTTTCTTGAAAAGGGTGTGGAGAATTATTAGAATAAACATGATAGATGTCATCCTGAACGTGTTGAAGCTTCTGTCAGGGACGGAAGCCTCAAGGAGTCCTCGGAGAAGACTTAAAATCAAGTGCAGGATCTTTTGACCTGGAGGTGCATTATGTTTTTGACTGAAGTTCCCTACAACAGTTTTTTCTTTGACTGGGAGATCTCCCTTGAGGAGTGGTTACAGGCCGCTTTGCCTGATGGCGTGATCACAGCGATCTCACAGTTTTCATTTTTAGGTGAGACCACCATCATGCTGGTGATCATGGGCATTTTGTACTGGGGTCTGGACAAGGAGTTCGGCAAGTACGTGGGAGTCAATATCCTGGTGGCCATCACGTTTAATCCCCTGATCAAAAACATCTTCATCAGACGTCGTCCCTACTTTGAAAGTGAGGGCATTGACTTGAAGCGCCTCATCGAGCCCAAAGCCGACAAGTATGATATGCTGGCTCAGGGGTATTCCTTCCCCAGCGGTCATTCCTCGGGATCCCTCACACTGTATGGTTCTCTTGCCTGCTATATGAAAAAAAGATGGATGACGGTTCTGGCCATAGTGTTTCCCATCCTGGTGGGCTTTTCCCGTGTGGTTGTGGGAGCTCATTATCCCACGGATGTTTTTGTGGGCTGGATCATGGGTATCGCCATTATCTTTTTGGTACCCCTGCTTCGTGAAAAAGCGCCTTCGGATATTGTGTTCAATATAATCCTTGCAGTGGTATTTGCGGTTGGCTTTTTCTACTGCACCAGCGACGATTACTTCAGTTCCTACGGCATGCTTTTGGGCTTTGTATTTGCAGATCCCTTTGAGCAGAAGTTTGTGAATTTCGAGAATACGAAAAACCCCATCCGTGTGATCCTGAGGGTCATCGGAGGACTGGGTTTGTATGAGGTTTTAAACCCCATTTTAAAGATGCCGTTTTCTGATGAGTTTTTGAACAGCGGGACTTTTGCGGCCCATGGAGTGCGATCCCTGAGGTATGCGGTGATCATATTTGTCATCATAGGGATATATCCCATGCTGTTTAAGGTTACGGATAAGCTGTTTAAAAAGGAAATAGCCTAGTGTTTCAGAGGGTGCAAAAAGCGCCCTCTTTTCTGTTAAGAATTGCCTCGTATGTGCCGACATGGTATAATATAGATGGATTTTTGTTGTTTGCAACTCAAGAACGAGAGGTGTACAACATGAGAGATATTTTAAAGCTTCGATTAAAAAGACTGGGAGCTCTGCTTCTGGCGACAGGAGTCATGATCACTGCAGTGGGATGCGCAGGAGGCGGCGGATCCTCACAGGTGACTGAGGACAGTGGTCCTGTGGCAGCTGATTCTGCCGAGGCTACCACCATACAGATATCCAAGTATGTGGGCGGCGTTTCCCTGAAGGAGAGCGGAGTGGAGACTGCTGTCCGTGAGAACATGCACCTCCATAACGACAATGTGCTGGAGACTGCTGCAGACGGCAGCGTGGATCTCCTTTTGGACGATACCAAGATGGTGGGGCTGGATGTCAGTTCCGTTGCCAGTTTTGTTCAGGAGGGTAAAAAGCTTTCCTGTAACGTGGAAAAGGGCGCCATCTATTTTTATACTACGGACAAAGTGGCTGAGGACGAGACCTTTGCCATTTCTTCATCTACCATGATGGTGGGTATCCGCGGTACATCCGGATATGTTCTTTTCAATGAGAAAACAGGGGTTGCCAAGATCGTGCTCACATCAGGTAAAGTGCATTTGATCGCTACCAATCCGGTCACCGGCGGCACCAACGAAGCGGATCTGGATGCCGGTGAGTCAGCACAGGTTACCCTTTTTGATTTCATGGAGGGTTCGGACAGTGTCAGGTTTGAGTTCGCCAAGGTTACTCCTGCGGATCTGCCTCCCATCCTTGTTAAAAAGATCGTTGACGACCCTACAGTATTTGCAGAGGTAGTAGATGCCACGGGATGGGATGACAAGGAGATGACCACCATAGCTGAGTCCGTCAACTGTGTTATAGCCACTGATCCCCAGTCCACTCAGTTTGCTGCGGATTCCGGGGCAGCTTTAAGCGATAACCTGTCGAGCATGGATACCGTCTATGACAGCGCAAAGGCAGCCGCCGATGCCGGTGTCCAGGTGGATGGTGAAAACGGTGTCATCAGGACTGATGAAAATGCCGGCACTGATCAGGGCGCAGGCGCGGCTGACGATGCCAATCTTACGGCTGCGACAGACAATGTTCTGCCTGATGCCCCTGCGGATCAGCCTCAGGTAAATGAGAACGAGCAGCAACAGCAGGAACAGCAGCAGGACCAGGGTAATAAGGACAAGTCCGATTCCGGGAATAAAAAGGAAGACAAGGGCAAGTCGGACAATAAGGATAAAAAGGACGACAAGGACAAGTCGGACAATAAAGATAAAAATGACAGCCAGGACAACAAGAACAAGACTGAGAATAAAAAGACCACATCCACAGGTGGCAGCTCCGGATCCTCAGGACGTTCATCGGGTAGCTCCGGCAGTTCTTCGGACAATAACTCCGGAGGTTCATCATCAGGAGGCTCTTCCAATGATCAATCCGGAGGCGGCGGGTCATCCGGTGGATCAGGCACTGATTCAGGTACCTCTGAAGCCGAGGCCGAGACCGATGTACCTAATGCTGATGGTACCTATAATGTGACGCTGGTGGGTAGCAGCCAGGGCTCGCTGTTTTACGGGACTGATCCGAATTCCCTGAGTGAAACCGGAACCGCAAGCCCCGGGCAGCAGGTCTTTATCAGAGTTGTGAAGGAGAATAACTATGAGGTTGAGCTCTCCTCAAACCCGGGGATCTCAGGAGGCTTTACTTTTGCCAATTGTGGGCAGGGCTATGAGATCTACTGCTTTACCATGCCGGCACGACATGTCACTGTTACAGGACAGTTCAGTCAGAGGGGCAGCTCCTCTGCATACGGAGTTGCCTTTGTCGGGGTGCCGAATGAATTTTTCGAATATTATACCTATGAATTATCCTCCAGAAGGGCTGTTCCCGGAACGGTTATAACTGTCAGGGCCATAAAGAAAGCCGGGTTTACGAACTATCCGCCCTATAAACCTACCGGACAGTATTATGGTTCCTCAGGCACTGCGACAGCTCTCACCCAGATCAACCCGGATGGAGAGGGGATATGGAGATTTACCATGCCTGCCGGTAATGTGATCCTGGGATGGGCTCACTATACTGTGACGCTGGATAATTCCCTTACAGGAATCGTCAGTCTCAGTTCAGGAAATTCCTATTGTGAGGGACAGACGGTTCATGTCGTATCTACAGGTACCAATACCTCGATCAGCTGTCTGTATGCTACTACGACTGGCACCAATGGTAGTGAGGAGTTTTATAAGGTCATACTTCCCACTGTGCCCAGTGGAGGTCAGATGCCGCCGGGCAGTGTGACAGGGATGAGTTTTGATATGCCTTCATCGAATGTGAAACTCTATGGGACTGATCCGAGAGCTTCAGAGTTAAGCCCTTTGTATACACCGGGATGCAGTCTGAATTGTATTATAGAGGGGATGCCGGAAGCTGAATATACGTATTTCAGAGCATGTATAGTTAATGGACAACAGCATGGCTATGATTATGATGATGATGATGAGTGGTGGGATGAAATAATCGTCAGACCTGGTTATGTGGTATCCCTTGTGTCGGATTACGATATGGATGTGAATGCTACGACAACGACGCCTTCTGCATCAGTCATACAGGCCACCCACAGTGTAAAATATACATCGGCTGGGGGTTGGCGAAATTCATATGTATATACCGTTACTGTACCGGAGCTTTCAAATGATACAGAATCGTTTGGGATCACCTTTGTTCCGAAAACATATGATGTCACCATTAACCTTGGTTCGGGTTGCTATGTGGGATCGATCAATGGAGAAGAACTCGATGATCCGGATTCTCAGGACTCAACTATCGTTCTGCATGATGTTGTCAATGGAAGTTGGTTAGAAGTTGTAGTGTACGGGGTAGAAACTCAGATGATATACTTCAAAGTCGATGACGGAGAATGGCAAGATGATGAATTAACAGACGATGGCTTTATAATAGGTGCGCTTATTAAAAATAGTGATGTTACTATAAATGTATCAGCATCACCTCCAAACGGTTAATACTTCATTACACGATTTTTACGGCGGGGCACTCCCCGCCGTTTTTGTGTGCAGAAGACGAGAATAATTATTGTCATTTTCGGTATTGTAATCGGAAACGCCGGGGTATATACTATGTATATACTTTTATGGAGGGAAGCATATGCAGGCATGTGTAAAAAAATG
>JAILEN010000027.1 GCA_024687655.1 Lachnospiraceae bacterium
CCTCATCCTGGAAAGAAAACTTGCCGTAATGATCCTCGTTAAGCACCACGCTGTAGGTAGCTCCGGTATCGGCGTCTATGCTGTTGTAGGTGCCGGGATAATATGCAAACATGGTCTGGGGACCAAAGTCCTCATACTTGACGGAGTCGATGATCATGGCCAGATAGTCACTGACCGTCATGTTCTGCTCTTCATCCTTGCCCTTGTGGGATACCACATCAAAGACCAGCGCTCCCCCGTTGTACTCTCCTCCTATGACTGTCTCGCCATAGCCCGAACCATCATCCGAGGACACAAGCTGCCGCCAGTATCCCCACTTGTCATCGGTTCCCGGGAAAAAGCCCTCTGTACGCTCCTGGCCCTCCCAGCCTTCCGTGATCTCAGACATGGCCTCCTCCGGCATGTTGCCTGCCACATATCTGATGGAAACCATATTGGTACCCGCCGAATCTCCCTGATAAACAAAGGATGTTGTATGCTCATCTTCCTCGTTTACGGTAAACAGTTTTTCATCATAGGACACGCTCCATCCGTCGGGACTTGCATACACGGCATCGCTGCCTGCCGCATCCCCCGCATTTTTACCTTTGCCGCAGGAAGCAAGGGAAACTGCCATGGCAACACAAAGCGCGACCGTAAAGAACCTTTTAACCGTATTTTTCATGATCTACCTCCTTAAGTCTCATGCCTCTGCCATGCCGCGGATAAACTCCTCCGCCGATTCATTCCTCTTACGGATACGATAACTGATGAGCAGATCTATGGGTCCCTCCTCCTGATGCTGCCGGTCGTATTCGTCCGACGCATCCTGGATCATGGATGACAAAAGTGTGATCATGGAAGATTTTGAACTCTCTGAGAAAAGCAAAAACCTGTTGGTATCCATCCGTATGATCTCTGCATTCCCCGGCATCTCACTGTTAAGGATGTCATAAAACTCCCCGGGGGTATTGGCGGTGATAAACTCGATGGCGCTGTGATAGTCCAGCTTGTTCTCCCTGCTCATATCCGCAATATGATTGATATAATATCTGTTGTAAAATCCCGAAGCCATGTCCTCGAACCTCCAGAGGTTGATGTAGGACATACGCAAAAGCACCAGCGCTATGGCAAACCCGAAGGCCCGGGCGGAATAATCGGTCAAAAGTGTAAATATACCTGCCGTCAGCACCGGAATGACAATGGGCGTAATATGGAAAAAGTGCAGCTTACCCTTCATCTTCCTGTACCGGATCACCGCCAGTATGGGCAGTATGCCATAGGCGTACTGCAATATGGTCATTACATAAAACAGGGGCTTCGCCACAAATATATGATCCTCTGTCACCTCAAACATAATACCGGTGAAAAGATTGACCAGGCACAAAACTCCCATGATGTATATGGGCACCTGGAAAAAATGTGAAATGACCCGAATCCTGTCTCCGCTGCCGTATAGCTTGTAATCGATATATACAAACCATCCGAAAAGAACTATCAGCGCCGAATACTCCGCAATGGTGGGAAAGATCATCCTCACGATCGCAGGCCATCCCGTGATCTGATGATGGAGGGTATAACTGACGCCGTTTGTCAAGGCGTTGACCATGGTAAGGATACATAGTCTTGAAAACATCTTGTCGGCATATTTGTCATTACCCACCTTGAACCGGGAGGATATTGCAAAGATACCCAGGGTCAGGATGAATGCCATGGTGTCGGAATATATGGTTACTATGGAATCAACCGCTAAACTCATAACGCCTCCTCATCATAAAAGGGAAGTCTCATATAATACAAATGTATGAAAACCAGACCCATGGAGAATATCAGCGCCGTGGATGAGACCCCCTGGGTGATCTGACCAAAGAACAGTCTCACCGCCAAAAGCAAAATATAAATCCACAGTGACTTTACATCTATCCGGACAACACATATCATTCCAAACACGGCATATATGGCCGGTCCCAAAAACACAAGGTTGTACATGGGATAGGAAAAATACTCGTTGGTGGCCGGATCCACCCAGTACAAAAATCTGCCGAAATTGTTGGCCAGGATCAAAAGTATCATGACAATGGCAGGGATCATGACAACAAGTCCCCTCTTGAGTGTATAGATATTTTTCCTCACTACTATCCTGTAATCAAGGTATACAGCCAAAAGGCCGCAAAACAGTTCAAAGGTAATGAAGAAAACATTGTTGCATAACAGGGATATACGGGCTCCATAGGGAACGGTGCCTCCATCCAAAGCAAAGGTAACACCGTCGGATACGGCCATGATAACGGTGATGATATTTAGGGCAAAAAACAAAATATCATCTCCATGACCCCTTTTTCTGTAAATGGATGTATGGATAAGGGTGCCTGCCAGAAGGCACACAGCCGCTGCATCCATCAAAAGCGATGCCTGATGCAGTTCACTTATATTAAACATATCAGGACTCTCTCCTTTCCCCATAATATACCGTCTTACCCTTTTGATCGGGGATCAGCTTGGATACCAGAAGCCTGATATCATCACTGTGACGGCGAATGACCACCTCCGTATCATCGGAATACTTGGATAACGCGGCGTGTACAGAAAATCTGAGCATATTCAAAAGGTCCGTCTGGTACTCCGCTCCCACAGAGAACAAAAGATCCAAAAACAGCCTTTCGGAGGCCGTCTTGTGTATCAGAAACATGCCCACCACCTTGTTGTCTGCAACCACACAACAGGATACGGACTGTTCGAACCATGTAACGGACAAAAATGCAGCATCCTCCAAAAGTCCCTTTCTGTTGTGGAAAAGGCTATTGGCTATACCGCGCTTAAACTGCTTTTCATTGAGAGTCTCAAGGCTCTTGATATAATCATAAGGCTTTTTCTCGGCAAATGCTTCATTTTTGATCACCGAAAGAGGAACCACTACATCGGAACCCTCCTCATTACTGATATTAAATCCTGCTTCTCTTAATACAGTCATGCCCTCGTCGGAGAGCTCATCAAACTCAAAGGTGCTTTTTACGGTATCCTCCTGACTGATCTCACTGATATATTCCTCAATGAGAGTTCTGCCGGCATCCGCATCGGAAAACCCGAACCACTCGATATTGGAGCAGGTATCCCTGTCATCCTCTATGTCTATGTATTGCCATACCATGGAGGCCAGTACCTCGCCTCCATCAAGCACCGCAAGTCCTCTGTAAAAAGGTCTGGGCATATTGCCGTAAACCTCCGCCGGAAGGATGCCCTCAAAGTCGGAAAGATTGTCCATGGTGATCCTGACGGTACCCTCCCGGGAAAGGCCCTCCGTGATATCCTCATCCTTGGTAAATCTGATACCGGAGACAAAAACCGGTGCAGTCTTCTTAACGGCAGATTCTGACGCTTGGGGGTTGGCCTCAGGCTTATTATTCCTGAACCAATACATCTTCCAGCAGATATTGGACTGGAGAGGCACCTTTTTTATCTCTCTGCGCCATTCATCCTCCAGATCCTCGTCGATATCCTCGTCCACATCTTCAGCGTAGGAAGCATCCCCGGTGATGGTCTTGGATGCATAGGCTGTAAAGCCAATGGGATCCGGTATGTTGCCCTTTTTAAGAACCCGTGACAAAAGCTCGTTGACCCTGGTATTACAGGCTACAACATAAAGCTGCTCATAGTTTTTGGCTCCACCCGCAGAGATGATACCATTGATCATACCGCAGATGGCTGCAATGATATACTTGGGATTACTGCCTCCGATAGCGGCCAGAAGATCCACTAAAACACCGTCCTCCTGCTCGGAGCAGAGAATAAACGCCTGGGGACAGTTTTTTTCATCATAGACCACTCCGCTGGCTTCGTGCATAAAGTGGGCAATGTCTGAATTACTGAGATTGACCCTGAAACCGGACAAAAGCTCCAAAAGGGCGTCCAGCTGGTCGATCATGAGATCGGAAATGGGGACAAAGGTGGCGTTCTCGATGATGTTGGCCAAAGCTCTCTTTACCGTCAGGGATGAAAGAACGGCCTTCATACCCACCGAAACAATGGGAGCCCCCCTGTCGATGGTATAACCACTGTGCTCAAAGAACTGAGACATACCCTTGATGGTATACGAATAATCTGCCTCAATGGTTTTAATACCGCCTTCTGCAAGAACCTGCTCAGCGGCAGCAAGCAGACCGGAGCCGATGCCCTCCTCCCTGTCACCCTTGGGAACAAGAATGGAAAGGATCTGAGCCTTGTCACCATTCTTTTTAATGGTTATGGCTGCTCCGCCCTCCTCCTCAAGACGTAAAATGTTTTCACTGTCAACTGTCTTAAAAAACTGCATAAAGAGTCCTCTTATCTGCCGGTCAGTCTGACATACTTAGTATTCTTGTCTGTGCTATCGGGCAGAGTCTCTCCTACGATCTCCTCCTTGGTGGCAATAAAATCGCAGGCCTTTATAAAGTCCTCTACATTTTCCTTGGGTGTGATACTGTAAAGAAAAACATCTTTTTTAATGGGAAGACGGGCTACGCACATCCTGATATCGCTCTTTTTCAATATTGAGCCGATCTTGTCGATAAGCTTGGTGCCAATACCATCACGCCTGAACTCATCTATAACATATGAATAGATCAGGTATGCAAAGCACTCTCCTGACGCATTGATGTCGATGTAAAACTGCGCAACGCCTACGATGACATCCTCGCCATCCACCTTGCCCACGGCGCCCAATGAGAAGTAGCCGGGCTCATTGGATCTCTCGATCACAAAATCAGGCAGAATATCTGTCATAGTCTCAAGATCTTCTTTGTCCAATGTGTATATTCCGGTTCTCATTAATGTACCTCCTCAAATATGGCATCTTTCCAGGTGACTATATCATCACCATAGCCTTGATCTTTAAGGTTCTTAACGACTATCTCAAATGCAGCCTTTTCTTTTTTGGTCTGCTCCATGATCCTTATCACATGCTCCCTGTCGGTGGCATCTCCCACCTCAGCCTTTTTTGTGCCGGCCTTTTCGTCCTTCAGATAAGACTCGCACCGGGCGATAAGCTTGTTGCATATCAGATCAAACCATCTGCCCGATTCATCCGGCTTTGAAGCATCAATGTCGGTGTCCTTAAAGGTGGCCAGGGACTCAAACTGCTTGTATATCAGAGTCAGATCCGTATTGCCGGACTTGACACATCTTTCTATAAAAAGACTACCCTCGTAAAGCTGATCATATTTGTGGTCACCGGACTGCTCTATGATCACCTTGAGATAAACGGGACGACCCCTTTTTAGAAACTCATCCACCTCGTTTACCACCAGATGCCCTGTATCGTCATCTCTCTTTTTAGCCTCGGTAAAAAGTACGCCCAATGCCGCCGCTGCAGCCCTGTCGTCCTCAGCATCCCTGAAAGCCCTGGCGGATGCAATCAAAACATCCTCTTCAATTATATCATTTTCTGAGTCAGATGATAGTAAAATCTTGTCTATGGCCTTTTTCAGTCCTTTGGTAACCGGCATGCGAGCCGTATGGACTATGGTGGTGGGCATATTGCCCATTACCAGTGACCGAATCTGACTGAGATTCTTCAAATCGTTGTTCATTTCTATATTCACCGTCCGAGGATCATGCTCTGATCTATGTATGCCTCTGTCATCATGCCCCATGAGTAGCTGGACATATACTCACCACGATACTCCTTTTTAGCTTCCTCATCTCCCTTAAAAAACCTGTACAGATCACAGTCCGCCATCTCAGGAATGATACGTAAAAGTCCTCCCTTGGTGTCCAGAAAACGGGAAATGCCGTTTTCATTAAGGGTCTCCTTGAGACTGCGGATGATGACATCAAGCTGCTTCTGGTATGAACGGTCGTATTCCTCATCCTCATAAAGCGCAGCAAATATCTCTGCTCTGGAGACTCCGCTGCCCTGACGGTCAACAAGATACGCCAGTACCTCCTTGGCACGCTGCCTCTTGAAGGCTACCGTATCTCCGTCTACAAATATCTCAAAATTACCGAAGGTCTTGACCCTGATACGGGGCATATCCAGATCCACGTCCACAATGGCCATGGCAGAATCCTGGGATAAAAACCAGTCAAGGGCTTCCTTGCCGTTTGAAAAGCCGGAAGCCTCACTGACGTCAGAAAGCCCCCGGCACTTTTTTAAAATGTCTTTATATCCGGGATGATCCTCCTCGATACAGATCAGCTTCACTGTTCCTCCTTCTTGGTATGAAAAACCGCTGTCTTGTCAAAAATGCTGGGAGCAGTGTTCAGTGACTTCTCATCCTTGGTGTCAAAAACTCCCCTGTAACCGTTGAGGGAACCCTCCGGCTTGTATCTGTCATACATAAGATAATCGCCCACATCCTCCTCGAAGACCATGGACTTATCTTCTTTCTTACGTATGTCCTTCTGATTCTGATCGAAGTTCTTTTTTATCAATCCCTCAGTAATACGCATAAAAGACACCTCATGTTTACGGTTTACCCCACCATAGAGGTCACCGCCGCCCCTAAAAGGTGCGTCTACTGGTTGAAGTCATCTCCGATGACTTCTTCAGGCTTCTGGCTATGACAGAAGCTTCATCGTGACCACCTATGGCTGGGGCAAACCTGATTATCTGCTAACTAATTACCTGCTTCATCGTGGGCGTTTTTCATACCCTGGCGCTTGCCGAGGCCCACGGTCATCTGACGTGCCAAAAGCTCATCATGATTGTCATCAGGGGCTGCCGCGTCGGCATCTCGCTGACTCTGGAGATAGGCATTGGCGGAAATGTTCTGCTGAATGGCCATCTCGTCCATGGTCTGCTGTGAACTGTATTGCTGCTGATTCTGCTGCAGATTGCGGCTCTGCTGAAACTGCTGTTGCTGTTCCTGCTGCATCTGCATCTGCTGCTGTAATTGTCTTCTTTGCTGTTCCATCTCACTCATAACAATCCCTCCTTACATACCAAGGAACTTGATGGCGTGGACCAATCCGCTCTCGGTGGGCTTGAGTCTCTTTCCAAATAAAAGCTCAAATACTTTTTTGACTCCGGGGTGGGCTGCAACCATCCCGATATCCGCTATCCCCTTGGCTCCGTGTCTCTTGACAGCCTCGGTGAAACCGAAGATGGCGGCGAGAATGAACTTGGGGTTATTTTTTCCTGATCCGTAGAGCTGAGCGATATTGACATGTTCGCTGTCCTCCGTGGCGATGAGACAGGCTCTGGGAAGCCTCATGTCATCGGAGCGGTAAACCGATACCGACAGATCGTATGAAAAGCCTGCGGTATTGGACTCACTGTTGCGCTCTCCGTTTTCTCTCAAGAGATCAAATACTCTGTTCTTCTGGGCGGAGCTCATGTCAGCAAAACGATATGCCTTGACTCCGGATAACCTGTTGGAGCAATAACCCGCATATTGCTTATTGGACAAAAGCTTTTGAGCATCATAATTGTAAATGGGCTCACCGTCTATGCAGGCATAACCACGGGCTGTGAAAAAGTCCCGAAGCTCCTGGGAATCCCCATAAAACTCGGCCTCGAGGGTATTGGCCCTCTCGCCTGCCAGTCTCTCGGCCTCCTCGACTAACGCCCTGCCTATGCCATGTCCCCTGAACTCCGGCACCACATACAGTGAATCGATGAATGCCTGGCCCTCCTTCAGAAAATAGCTGAGAGAGATGGCACCGCAAACCTTGCCGTCCTCGATGGCTCCGATACGGAGTACATCATTGGAGTTCTGAGAGAATGCGTCATATATGACTGAAGAAAATGATCCCCAGTTGTTGCTTCCTATCCTTGTTAATTCCATATTTCATTCCTTTAGTACGGCTTTACTTCCTCTCCAAATATCTGATCTGCGTAAGGCTCGAAGTCAGCTCGTGTGAATACTCGTCCTACCTTAACGAACTCATACTGGATGGCCTTGAGGTAGTGGCGCATGCAGACCTTGCCATCGGCGGTGGGATCCTCGGCAGCCAGGAAAGCCGCATTAAGGATACAGTTCTTGATATTACCACCTGCAAACTCGAACTTCTCTGCAATAAATCTGAAGTCCACATCCTCTCCCAGAGGCGTGGTCTTGGGAACCGTCGTAGTCCAGAGCATCTCACGGGTGTCCGGATTCGGGAACTGGAACTCAACGATATATTTCATACGACGGAAGAAAGCGGGGTCGATATTGTGCTTGTAGTTGGTAGCCAGCACGCAGACACCGTCATAAGCCTCCATCTCCTGAAGCAAAAGAGCGGTCTTGTTGTTAGCGGAAGCCTGGTTGGATCCGCCGTCGTCGGCACGCTTTGCGAAGATGGTATCACACTCATCGAAGAAGAGAACCACGTTACACTTTTTCGCCTCGCGGAATATCATGGACAGTGATTTCTCAGTCTCACCGACGTACTTATCTACAACCTTTGAAATATCTACACGATACAGCTCCAGGTTAAGCTCGTGGGCCAAAACCTGCGCCATCATGGACTTACCGGTACCGGGAGCTCCGTAGAGAAGAACCGTAAGGCCTCGGCCGTAGGGGTACTTCTTCATGTAGTTCCAGTCCTCGTAAACCTGCTTTTTATTGTTCATCTGCTCGATGGCGTGTCCGATCTGCTCTCGCTGATCCTTGTTCATAACGATGTCCTCGAAACCAAACTTGGCCTCGACTCGGGTAGCCTTGGCTGAAAGCTCTGATGACATCTGTGCGTTACAGCTCTTGAACAAAGTGGCTCTGTTGATCTCGTCCGCACGGTCCATAACAGCAAGGGACTTGCCGTAGGTGCAGGCGTCCTTGATCTTGCCCGGTGTGAAAAGGAACTTGGTAGCCATCTCAAAGAAGTCCACGTCATCCCCCCACTTGAAGGGCTTGGAATAATAATCCCAGCAGGCCACACGACCGTCGATATCGGGAGGGTTCAGGGTAAGCAGCGTGATCTGCTCCTTGGTGATCTCCTTGAAATTGATAGTCTCCTTAGAGTTACAGAAAACAGTAACGCCCTTTTCGGTAAGCTTTGTAAAGAAGAGGTCCATATATCCGAAGAACTTTTCCTTTTCCTCGTCACGATACTGAAGCTCCTCCAAAACACAGCAGCCGTCCGTCAGGATACATTCCCTGGTAACGGCCCAAACTGCCTTTTCAACGAATGAATAATCATATACGAAAAGCTTTTTACAGTTAACCGATATGGCACGCAGGCCCTTTTCGGCGCAGAACTTTTTGATGAAGAACTTTCTGCCGCTGCCCTCGTCACCCATGTAGGAGAAAAGCCGGCTGCCGTCGCCGTAGGCGATCTTCATGGACTCCAGCACGTTCTCATTACAAAGGATATCGTCCAGCTCCTCGTTCTCCTTGGTAAGCATGCGAAGGAATCTGGAATAATTCTCATCCAGCTTCATGGGGTTCTTACCGAAGAGGTAATCTATGATACGCTTGTCCGGGGAAACCGGTGTGGAAAAAGGCATGGACGGCACAATACGAAGATCCAGTACGGGCTGCAGCTGCTCGAGGCTGACTGACATGTCGCCGTATGCACCGGTAATGGAAAACTTATTGCCGTAGTAGAGCTTGCCCGCCGACTCGATGGTAGGCGTGGAAAGTCCGCCGTTCTCATTGACGATATTGAATACGCCTGCATAATCCGTCTGAGTGGATGACAAAATGCCGCAGGCAAAACAGAATATGGTAAATGGATCAAAGCCCATCTTTTTGGTAAGAATATAAAACGGCATTACAACACCGGCATCCGCAGCGGCCTGTGCACGCTCCTGGATCTCGATGATGCGGGAAGCAACGTCAGCTATGGGTGTGGTGTCAACGGGAGCTGCAGGTGCAGGAGCACCGGAATCACCGCCGCCTCCGAAAGCGCCGAAAATATCTCCGCCTCCATCGCCGGAATCCTCGTCCTCGTCGGAAAGTGAACCAAAAGACGCAAAGATATCCATCAGTCCCTCATCGGAACCGAAGATATCAGCTATCTCATCAACCTCTCCGCCTGAAGAATCATCGCCGCCTGAAGAATCATCTCCGCCGCCAAAACCGCCGAAGAGATCGAAGGCGTCCGCAAAGGGATCGTCTCCCCCTGCATCAGATGAACCCTCATCGTCACCGCTCTTGGGCTGAGCTTCAAGCTCATCTCCTGCCTCATAAGGCACTGTGGGCATCTCAGGCTCCTGGGTCAGAACCCATGAGAGCTTTTGCATCTGTTCCTTTGTGGAATCACTTGCCACTTCAAGATCGGGATAGAGCACGTTCTTGTAGCCGCCCTGTCCGTTGGAGTAGACGCCCTTCATTCCCTCCAAATACTGATAAAGGCAACGGTTGACACAGTCAAACACATTGCCCATATATTCATCATAGCTCTTGAATGGCCTTGTGTTCTTTTCAGCCACGCTTCTCCCCCTACACGACCGTAAGTATGGTCGCAAAACCTGAAACCTCAAAAATGTCCTTGACAGACGGCTGCACATTAACAAGCTTCATACTGCCGCCCTTACTGGTGGCGGTCTTTTGACCTATTAAAAGTGCACGAAGTCCCGCACTAGACATGTAAGGACACTTACTCATCTCCAATACGACATTGCGTCCCTTCTGAAACGCCTGTAATATATGCATTTGAAGCTGCGGCGCAGTATTGGTATCTACATTGCCCTCGACGTTAAGCTGGACTGTATCCTCGCCCCTCGTCTCTGTTACTGTCATGGATTAAACAACCTCACTATTCATCTAAAATGATGTCATCATCCATCTCCATGTCTTCGTCAAAGACACCATAGGATTCTTCTGCAAGAACTGCATTCATATCCAGGTAGATATCCGTATCCAGAACACCGGAATCCTTGAGTCTGATCAGGTGTATGCGGCTACGAAGCGGAACAAACTGGCGTAACAGATGTAACAGCTGATGTCTGTCGGTATCAGATAACTTCTTTTTTATAAGAACATTCACATCGTAGATGCTGCTGTCCTCAAGTGTACCGATAGAGATCTCGCCTTCCTCCAAATAGGAACGTATGGTGTTTTGCTCCAGGATGATAACCTTTTCTCCGAGGACTATTTCCAATACACGCTCAAGGCATGCCCTTGTACCCTTCATGCGGTTAAGTCTGTAACCCTCACGTACGAAGGTACGCATAGTCTCCTCAGATAGGAAATCTCCAGACAGATCCAGTCCCAGCCATCTCCCGTATGCCAAAAGCATCTCAGGAGGCGCAGTATCAGAATCCAGAAGCTTGGGCAGATCATCTATCTCCCTCTCGAAGTCATTGTAGATAGTCGAGAAAACTGACAGAAATCTGTGGAAAAACCCATCCCTCTCACGATAGATCGAAGGGAATGTATCCATGAAATTATCACCATGTCTGTCTATGCGTATATCGGAAAGCTTGCCTGTGCCCTCTCCGACGATATCAATACATATAAAAAAATATCGTCCTGTTAAATCATAAAGCAGAATGTCATCTTTGTCAACAATCCTCTTAGCTCCGGCGAAATCCAGAAAATGCTTTTTCTCGCTCTCGCTGGCCTCATCTCCGGTCAGGAGCTTATTTAGATCAAGAGTCCTGTCTCCATCATTGATGATACAATCATCTGTGGCAAGCACATAGACATATGATACCATATTTTCGGTAATATCACAATTAAAAGATAATCTTCCCCAGGAGGCGTTTTCCTCAGCACTGTCGATAGCCGGCAGATAAAGGTGCCGCTCCATATCCCGGCTCAGATTGAGGACTCCGGGGCCGGCAATATCCATGCCGTAGAGCCCGGACTTTTTCAATCTGTTATTTTTAACTGAATAATTAATCCCTGCCATTATTCTTTCCTCTTAAAACAAAAGATTCTTCGTCCCTACGCTCCTCAGAATGACATCGTCATAGTTCCCTGTCATCCTGAGGGTCGCAAAGGATCTTTTTAGTCAGTAGAAGTTACGGTTTCAATATTGATATGTCCCGGGTACAAAAGACAATTATAGGCCGGAAGGATGTCCGCATCCTCCATCTTTGCCACTGCCATGGACTTGGGTCTGATGGACAGATCATATACGAACTCCACACAGTCCAGCATCTCTATGGCGTGGAAAACCTCATCAAAATGGAGCCTGTCTCCAAAGTTCTTGTCGGAGTTGAGATAGTCGATATGAGCTCTGACTGTCTCCTCGATCTCCTCGGCACAGTTTTCATAATGATGCTTTACATATACAGTACCCTTTACATTTACCTCTGTGTATACGGGCTGAACCAGCTCGATACGGGAAGTCAGAAGTCTCCTCTGCTCCAGACGCTTCATGATAATGGTCTGATACAGCTCCGGAAGTCTGGGGAACTCCTCATCGGTACCGGGCTTGACTGCTATGGAAACCAGATTCTTGGTCTCGTCCATGCGGGCATGTGCCTTGTGTATGCAAAGCCCCGGTGTGTTCATAACGATGGACTCATAGTCTTTTGTGGTAACTGCTGTATAAGCGGTCTCCATATCCACCAGAAAGCGGCGTCTCACGTCCTCCAATGTCTCACCGAAGGCACCGCCTGTGCCCTCACCGGGATTGTAGTATGTATTTCCAGTGATCTCACCAATGGAATCCAGGTGATTACCTGCACGGATATTTCCATCGGCTCCCTCATGGACAGCCACGCCTGCCAAAAACAGGTCCGCACCAATGAAATCGCCTGCGTCCTCGATCTCGATCTCTCCGTCGCCCTCATAGAGATGATAGTATAGGCTGCCCTCTTCGTTTTTCTCGGGACGGACAAAATCGAAAAGCTCCTCGCCGCTGTCGGTGATACGACGGGCAATAATGGAGAAATTATGGGGAACTATCCTCACATAGGGGAGGTTGAGTCTCTGTTTGTCATAGCCCAAAACCTTGCCTATGCGGTACTGTCTCATCACATCCTCGGTATAGAGGACCACACGCACGCAGTCACGGCCGCGCTCAGGGCCAAAGCCCCTGACAGCCTTATCAAAACGGATGGTCATCCTGCCTGTGGCATGATCGATACGGTCATAGAACCTGCCCTGACGCTGGGGATCAGGTGAATAGTCATATACCCTGTAGGACTCACCCTTGGCCTCGCGGACGAAGACGTTTACATAGACATCCTCTTCCATACCGGATACCACCTCCAGCTCGGTGGACTTACCAAAGCTCATGTTCTCTGAGATGGTATGCTTCTGCCATACCTCGAAGAGGAATGACTCGATGGCCGTAACCCTGGGACGAACGTCATATTCCGCACGCTCAAGGATGGCGCGGATGCAATATCCCTTTGTAGGAGTCTCATTATAAACAGCAGCATCAGCAGGGATCCACATACGGATCTCGCCACTTGTCAAAAATGCATTGGTGGCATCACGGACCTTCATCTCTACCCAGCCGCCGGATGTATAGCATTCCCATCTGACGGAAGCAAAGGTGTTCTCCGTATGTGCCAGCATCCTGTTCCTGTTGTAGCGCTCACGAAGAGTGAAATAAAATACGGTCTCCGTCCCCTCGGAAGGGAGATTGTTGGAAACCAGATAAAGCTCGTCTCCTGCCACCGGCTTCTCACCGAATACGGCAACGGGAACCTTGGTCTCACGGTCTAAAAGCTGATCATAGAATAAAAACTCCTCATCGGATGCTCTCTTGCCATATATACCAATGAGCCTGCGATCATCCACCTCTACCTGACGGTCGGTTTCAAAATACATCTCACCGATACGGAATCTGTGATTGGCAGGAAGAGTAACGGGACTGACAACCTTGTCAGCTGCTAAAAGAAGCCTGGCTCTCTTGCCCCTCTCCCTGGTAAAACCTACCATCTCAAGAAGCCTGCGCTTTACCTCAGGGGATGCATCCAAAATATGCTCCTGCTGCAGGGTCTCGAAACCTATGAGGTTCTCAAGGATGGTGATCCCGGGATCCGCAGGATTGAAGTCTGTCCACTCATCAGTATACAGAGGGATGGTGGTCAGGGCCTCGGCATATCGCTCCTCGTATGTTTTTCCTTCATTTGCTATATACTGTAACATTCTTTTTCCTCCGAAAACACGTGTTGCTCCATGCTACGCATTCTCGCAACACTGGAAATATTCGGAATTCGGACTATCGTCCTACTTCCTCATATTTCTTAGTTCTCTGACATATATACAAAAAATCATATGAATATGATTTTTGTATATATGCCGAGAACGTTTTCTAATATATAATGTGTACTTCGTGCTTGCCGCTCCTGCAGACCATAAACGGTGTCACCTTCAGATCCTCAAGATCCACCTCGTGATATCCCTCTGAGTCCGTATAGGTGGCGATCATCACTGACTTTCTGACAATAGCCCGGCTCTTTAAGATACCGAGACGCATAAGGATCTGCGGCTTCTTGGGAATGGTACCGATCTTCCAGCCCCTGCCATCCTCATAGCCCAAAGGATTGAGATACTCCTCCAGACAGGTTGAAAGCATGTTCTGGATCTCAAAGCTGTCATCCAGTGATACCACAGTAACCCAGGCATCCACGGAAATGTCCACGAATACCGGCTCGATAAGGTTGAGCTTATCTGCCACAACAGTAAGCTCACACTGGGACAAAAGATGGTTCTTCAGTCCGGTGACTATCCTGTGGTATGCAAAACTGCCTTCCTGGAATTCCTTCATCAGAAGGAGGAATGTAAGGGCGGAATCATCCACCTCGCCCTCAACAGTCTGTCCCACGATACCTGCCACCTGGTCGATGGTATCAGAGTATGCACTGATTGCACGGGTGTAATCATCCATGGTGACCAGACGCTTGCGGGAACTTAAAATACTTGCTCCACGCTCCAAAGCGGTATCGATACTCTCGATATCGGATCCGCCGTAGGACTTGTTGGGGTTGGTGATGGAGCCGATATAGGACAGACGCCCTGCAGCTTCCTTGATGGAATCCACCTCCACATTACCCTCTGCACCGTCACAGCAGCGTACCGAGAAACGGATAGCCACATCATCGGTGACCCTGGGTATCCAGGTGGAAATGCCGTCGCCAAAGATCAGCTGGTTGGTCAGACGATCCAGCATATATACTCTGGGATCATCCGATGTCTCCAGACGGTCTGTCTCATGCCACAGTACAAAGCAGGCTGTGATGACACCTGTCATATCCTCTACAATGCGAACATTGTCGGGATCGGCGGCCTTCATCTCCCTCATCTTCTCCTGTGAATGACGCCCCATTTCATTGACCCATACATTTGCATCCAAAATACCGGTAGCACCGATCATGAACTTCATGTTGGGTACCACCTCTTCTATATAGACCTCCTGCTCATCCTTGGTCTCGATATTGGAAACCTGGACGGCATTCATGGCAATATCGGCGATACGGGGAAGCGTGCCAACGTCCTCATTGACCTTTTCCTTTTTATGGCGCTTGATGCGAAGCCACCAGAGCCTCTTGCCCTCTATGGTAGTAGCCACCCAGTCCGAAGGAGGAACAAATGCGACTACTCCGGTCTTGGAAAAGTCCTCGGTGTAGTCCAAAACCTTCATTCGGCGGAAAACGCCCTCGGGACCACTGTACTCCATTACCACGGGAAGGCTGTTGTAGCGAAGACCCTCCTCCAGGTCAAAGAGCATGGATACGGGACCCTGGGAAATATGATTGGAAAATCCCAGATACAGTGCATCTTCCTTGTACTCGCTGACTGAGAAAATAGCCAGTCCGTCTCTGGAAATATCCTTCTTGGTCAGATCTATACGCCTGGTACCGGTGATCATCTCCAGTCTCTCAGCCTTCATGTAGGTATCCTCGAAGGAGTATGAGATCGTGAGATTGTCAATTATCGGATAATGATGGATGGAGGGGAAGAGATAGCAGTTGTCGCTGCGGCTCACCTGTAATCTGATGCTCTTGCCCTCGTAAGCGCCTGTACCGATGCTTGCCCAGTCATCCGGGCAGATAAAGGACATCTCGATCCTCCTGGCGGTCTCATCTGCGAAAATGGTCCTGTAGTTACCATCCAGCTCCAGCTTTTTCCAGCCAATGCCGTTATAGTACTCTATCTGGGCCTCATCCACGAAGGACTCTGCATATACCTCATCCTCAATGTTCTTGGGACGACGCTTTATGATCTTAAGTGACTTGTCCTCCACATCTCCCTTTAACGTGATACGGTTAATATCAAAGGACAGATCAAAGGTGATGGTGATCCTGGCACCCACCTTGGAGAAATAGGTATCATGACCGATATAAACCTCATTATATACAGCCAGCCTATTTGTAAAAGGCAGGAAATGATCCACATCCAGATCGTTGCTCTCGTTGGAAACGGAAACCGGAGGCAGGGGATCGCCCATGGCAGAAAATGTGATGCCGCCAGTCTTAAGTGACTTGCGGATCTTGTCGTTGGCCACCAGGGCAAACAGACAGGTCTCGCTGCCTGCTGCAGGAACCTTGAAGGAAGGCTTTTCCTTTTTAAGTACAAAGGTCTCTCCATCCGGCATGATACCAACATTATCCACACTCTCAAGTCCGTCTGAGCTGACATACTTAAATGAGAAATCGCCGGCTTTGATGCCGCGGATCAGCTCCTCCGAATCCTTGAAGCGAATGTATACCTCATCATCCACCACATCAAACAGGAAGCTGTGATAAAAGATCACCGCATCACGGCCAATACCGTTCAACCTGCCGAAAAGTGTAAAGGGTGAAAGCTTAGGCACGGAAATCACGTCAGCTGCTGTGTAGGCATCGCCCTCTACGATGGCCTCAGTGCCGTTTTCCTCTGCTTCCTCGGGAGTGATCCTCTTGATGCCGCCGTCACCAAAAATACGGGGCGCAGAATAATCTCCCAAAAGAGGTGCTATGGTGGCTTCCTCTCCGTCTGTCATAAAAGCTGCGACTATCTGGGAACCGGTAACATAAATACTGTGATCCGTCTCGAAAACCACCTCATGGTCACCTACGTTAGCCAAAAGCTTGGTGCCCTTGGATACTCCGGTGCCATCTATGGTATCAGTCAGGACCTTCATGACAACATAGCCTGCCGACGGTTTTGCCGGAAGCAGTGAGATGTCCAGCATGTTGACAAACTCAGTGTGATAACGGTCCATGATATCATTCACACGAGCGATATTCTCTTCCATCTCAATGGCATAGATCTTGGCAATGGCAGTACCGATGTCGGGTCTGTCACCGTCAAAATGCCAGCCTGTATCATACATGTGAGCAAGAGAAATGATCCGCTCCTCTATGTCAGCCGCAGTCCGTGTATCAATATTCAACTTCTTCCACAATTTGCGGTTCATAAGCTATAGACTCCTTTTCTTC